>JANQHP010000141.1 GCA_028282625.1 Rickettsiales bacterium
ATTTCTCCTTTGCCGGCCATGGGCTTCTCTAGCGCATCCAAGCCCACCGCCATGACCGCCACCCTCTATACCATCCCTGCTGCCCAACCTTTTCTGGCAACACTCGCACAAGCCATCTTGCGCCGCAGCCTTGCCCCATTAAGCGACCCATCCCAAAAGCCCGCCCTGATCCTCCTCCCTTCTCAACGCGCCTGCCGCGGTTTGAAGCAGGCGCTGCTTCACCAGGCACCAGGGGGCCTGCTGCTGCCGCATATCCGTGGGCTGGGGGATAGCACGTCGCTCCTGCATATGCCCGACCCCACGCTCCTAAAAGCGATACAAAAGATCCCGCCTGCCATTTCCCGTTTTAAACGTCAGGCCGTACTCACCAACATGCTGCTAGAGCACCACCAGAAAGAAAGCCGCCTGCCGCTAACACATGAACAGGCCGGTTACCTTGCCCACGACCTCACACAATTCTTAGATGACCTTCAGGCCCATGATTGCTCCACCGATATCTTAGCCTCCATCATTCCAGAAGAACTGGCCGAGCATTGGCAAATCACGCTCGATGTGCTGCAACGGACCTTAACATCCTGGGAAGCCTATCTTGAGGAACAGGGCTGCATGGACCCAGAAACCTACCACACACATATCACGCTTCTATGCGCCGAGCATTGGGCCAATCGCCCACCAGAGCACCCCATCCTTGCCGCCGGATCCACCGGCACGCATCCTGCCACCGCCACCTTGCTAGCCACCATCGCCCATCTACCGCGTGGTGCGGTCATCCTGCAAGGTGCCTTGCCGCCCGCTGCGTCCAAGCAGCCCTTGCCGCCACAGCACCCACAATATGCTACGCAGCAATGCCTGGAACATATCGGCGTCACCGCCGAGCAAGCCCTGCCATGGCCAGAACCTGCCGCTCCTTTGGCACCCAAGGCGCGTGAGGCACTTTGGCAGCAGGTGTTTGCTTTAAAAAAACCATCGAACCCTACGCTCCAAAATCCTAACGACCTAGAACAAGCCTGCGGAAATCTCTCCTGCATTGAAGCCGAACACCCCGAAGAAGAGGCGCGCATCATATCGCTCATCCTCCGCCACAGCCTGGAAAAAACAAACCATACCGCCGCACTTGTCACCACCAATCGTCAGCTGGCCCTCCGTGTGAAGGCCCAGATGCAACGCTGGAATCTGGATATCAACGATTCCGCCGGCACGCCGCTTGCCAAAACAACCCCTGTTGTCTTTTTGCAGCTGCTCTGCGAAGCCGTGGCCACACAATTTCAACCGCTGGCCCTGCTGAACCTCCTTAAACACCCACTTGCTGCCTGCGGCATGGCACCTGCTGCGTGCCGTTACCTCACCCGCCTTTTGGAACGCCACTTTCTGCGCACCTCCCATGCACCCAAAGACTTGCCCTCACTGCTACGTACCATCGCACACGCTTCGTCTGACCACATGGAGGCAAAAGACCGTCAACACATCGAGGCCATGCTCCACTATATCCAAAAGCAATGCCACGGCATGCTGGGCCCATCCACACACGCACCACACCATCTTGCCGATTGGGCCACGCAGCATTGCCAAGCCGCAGAAGCGCTAGCCGCTACCACCAGCGCCTCTGGCAAGCAGCGCCTGTGGCATGGTCCGGAAGGAGAACAGACCCAGATCTTCATGCAGCGTCTACGGCACGAATCCCCCGATATTCCCACCCCCAGCATGACCGAATACCACGCCCTCCTCCGCGCGTTCTTGCATGGCGAGCTCTTCCGCCCAAGCTATGGCACCCATCCCAGGCTCCATATCCTAAGCCCCATGGAAGCACGCCTGCAAACCTACGACACCCTCATCCTGGGCAGCATCAACGACGATAGCTGGCCCACCTACACACACAGCCCGTGGATGAACCGCGCCATGCGGCAATCCTGTGGCCTGCCTCCTGAACAAAGGCGTATCGGCCAGGCAGCCCATGACTTCATCACGCTTGGATGCAGCAACGAAGTCATCCTCACCCGCTCCATCAAAGAACAGGGCACCCTCACCACACCCTCACCTTTCTGGCTTAAGCTTCAAACCACGCTGGCCAGTGCCGCCTCGTCCTACTTATCACTCAAGCCTGGCCTTCCATGGCATGCCTGGGCAAGGCACGAAACAGTAAAAGAACGCACCTTCATACCCATCAAGCCTCCTGCACCTTGCCCAAGCGTCGAAGCGCGCCCCAAAAAGCTTTCCGTCACGCATATCGAGCAACATCTGCGCAACCCTTATGCCATCTACGCCAAACATATATTGCGGCTAAAGCCCCTGCCTCCCTTAAACCAGGAGCCCGATGCCGCAGATTTTGGCAATTGGTTGCACAAGGTCCTCGAGCAATTTGCGCAAACCCTCCCCTCCCCCACACCCGGTAAGGAGGAAACCTGCACGCACCTCATCCAAACCGCGCAAGCAAGCCTGGAAACCCTGCCCCTCTCGTCGGGCCTGAAAATGCTGTGGTCCACCCGCCTGCAATCGGTGGCACCCTGGATAGCAGAACAGCACCTCCTGCAAATGGCCCACCACCCAGCATTATGGACCGAATGCCGCGGCACGTGGCATCTGTCAACCCAAGACGTCTCGTTGGAAATACACATGATCGCAGACCGCATCGAACAAGATGCAGAAGGCACCCTCCACATATTAGACTATAAAACAGGCGCCCTTCCCGCAAAAGACGATGTGCAATCTGGCCTTAGTGCGCAATTGATCCTGGAAAGCCTGATCGCACAAGAGGGCACCTTGCACACAGATGCTCCTGCTACCACCCCACCACATCCAGCCACCATAAAAGAGCTCACCTATTGGAAAATAGGATCGCACCCTAAAAGCTGCATGGTCAAGCATCTCCAGAAAGATTGGAAAATGGACCTACACACGCTGCAAGCACAGGCCAAGGAAGGGCTCTCTAAGCTCATCGAAACCTTCTATGGCGCGCATCCTGCTGCGTATCTTTGCTGCCCCAAACCCACCATGGCACCTGCCTATAACGATTATGCGCATCTGGCCCGCATGCAGGAATGGCAGCACACGCACACCACCACCCACACCTAAACACGTAAGGAGAACCCCAATGAAAAAAATCGAAGCAATCATCAAATCCTTTAAACTCGATGAAGTCAAAGACGCCCTGCAGGATGCCGGCATTCCAGGCATGACCGTGACCGACGTACGCGGCTTTGGCAGACAAAAAGGCAACACCGAAGCCTATAAGGGCGCAGAATATGTCGTGGATTTCGTTCCCAAAGTCAAAATTGAGATCGCCGTGCCCGCTACCATGGTCAACAAAGTGGTAGAGCTCATCCGTGATGCCGCCAATACCGAGCGTATGGGGGATGGAAAAATCTTTGTCATCCCCTTAGAGGAAGTCATTCGCATTCGCACCGGAGAACACGGCAAAGAAGCGCTCTAAACGTGCCAGAAAATACTACAATAACACCCCATTTTCTGTTATGATATTGCTTTGATATCACCTCAACCATGGGGGCACTGCACATGCACGAAAAGGGAAATTTAGAAGCGCACATCGCCGTATTGCAAGCCGAACACCGTGCATTGGATGCCCAGATTACAGAAACCCACCACACCAACGGGAACCAACTCCTGATGCAGCGCCTTAAAAAGCGCAAGCTCTCTTTGCGCGATGAAATTATCCGGCTCAGCGCCATGCTTCAGCCTGATATCATTGCATAACACCCTGCCACCTCTTATAATGCTGCTTTTTGACGCAATGCCTCTTCACAAAGGCATCCTCCGATAAAACCAAGAGGCCCTTCATGCCCCAATCTGCCACACCTTCCATTGCCCCCTCTGTTGCTATTGTTATGGGCAGCCAGTCCGACTGGACCACCATGCAAGAAGCCGCCTCTTTGCTGGAAACATTCGACCTGCCACACGAAGTGCGCATCGTCTCGGCCCATCGCACGCCTAAGCGCCTGGTCGATTTTGCCGAAAACGCCGAGGGAAGAGGCATTCAAGTCATCATTGCCGGCGCCGGTGGTGCCGCACATCTGCCCGGCATGCTTGCTTCTCTTACCA
>JANQHP010000165.1 GCA_028282625.1 Rickettsiales bacterium
GCAGGAAGCCCTGGTGCAATCAGCCCTGCGTAGCGCCAAACAGGCGGAGGCCATTGGCCTTTCTGCCGATGCTATCTTGCTTTCGGCCAAGGTCAGCAAAGTACCGGCACTGCTCAATGTCTACCGCGCGCTTGCCACACGCTGCAGCTACCCGCTCCATCTGGGCCTGACCGAAGCCGGCATGGGCGTCAAAGGCACCGTCGCCAGCACTGCGGCTTTGTCCATTTTGCTTGCTGAGGGTATTGGGGATACCATCCGCGTTTCCCTAACACCCGAACCTGGCGAGCCACGCACGCAGGAAGTGCGCATTGCGCAGGAAATCTTGCAGGCGCTGGAATTGCGACATTTCGCTCCCGAAGTCACAGCTTGCCCGGGATGTGGCCGCACCACCAGTGAGTTTTTCCAGGAACTCGCACTCCACATTGAAAAATTCTTGCGCCAAAAAATGCTTGGCTGGGCGAGTGAGTATCAAGGCGTTGAAAATCTCAAAGTGGCCGTGATGGGGTGCATTGTCAACGGACCCGGTGAAAGCAAGCACGCCAATATCGGTATCAGCCTACCCGGTACGGGTGAGGAGCCTGTGGCCCCCGTTTTTGCCGATGGCAAAAAGATTGCCACACTGCGTGGTGCGCACATTGCCAGTGATTTTGAAAAAATGATTGCTGAGTATGTGGTGCGTACCTATAAAAGACGCGACAAGTAAAAAAGATACACTTATGAAGCATTTGCAACCCATCAGAGGCACCCATGACCTCGCACCGGATGCGTTTGAAACATTTCACGCGATCACTGCACTCGCGCGCGAAATGGCAACGCTCTATGGCTTTAAGGAAATGGCGACCCCCATCCTGGAGATGACCGAGGTCTTTGCCCGCAGCATGGGTGAAAGCTCGGATGTAGTCGGTAAAGAAATGTATAGCTTTGATAGCAAGGGCGGTGAGAATATTACCCTTCGCCCAGAATTTACCGCAGGCATTGTGCGTGCGTTCCTTTCGGGCGGGATGCAGCAGCATCTACCACTCAAGCTTTTTTCGGCCGGGCCGCTTTTTCGCTATGAGCGTCCGCAAAAAGGCCGGCAGCGCCAGTTTCACCAAGTGAATTTTGAATGGCTCGGGCAAGATAGCCCCTGGGTGGATGTCGAGATCATCACCCTCGCCGGGCAGTTCTTGCACCAGCTTCTGGGTCAAAAAGGATGCACCCTGCACATCAACACGCTTGGGGATAAGGAAAGCCGCGCTTCTTATCGCGAGGCGCTGGTGGCCTATCTTACTCCTTTTCAGGCAGAGCTTTCAGAAGATAGTAAGCGGCGCTTGGAGCAAAACCCTTTGCGCATTCTGGATTCCAAAGACCAAGGCGACCAGGCGATCCTTACGGAGGCACCACGTATCTATGACCACCTCAACGATGCAAGCCGCCATCGCTTTGACCTGGTCCTAGAAACGCTGGAAGAACACACAGGTGATTTTTTTGATTCTATCGTGCATGACCAAACGATTGTCCGTGGGTTGGATTATTATACCGATACGGTGTTTGAGTGTCTCTCGAGCAGCTCTGAACTGGGCGCTCAAAACACCTTGCTTGCGGGCGGGCGCTATGATGGCCTGGTGGAACAAATGGGTGGCAAGCCCACGCCAGCCATCGGTTTTGCCGCCGGCATGGAACGGCTGATGCTGGTAGAAAAAACGGCTGGCATTAAAAAAGCTGAGCCTGTGCTTATTCTGCCGCTAGCAGAGCATTCTGAAGCAATGGCCATCGCACTTGCCACCGCGCTCCGCAGTCAAGCCAAACAGTGCCAGCAAGATTGGCACACGCAACACCGCTTTTCTGTGGATATTCTTTATAGCGGCAATCTTGGTAAACGCATGAAAAAGGCCGATAACATGCAGGCAAGCCATGTGATCTTTCTTGGAGAAGATGAAATCAAATCAGGCACCTATACCGTGCAGACCATGCAAACAGGCGAAAAAACCTCCATCACGAAGAACCCCTCCCACACCAATATCTGTCGCTATTTTTCTGACCTATGGAAGGAGCGAGCAGGCAGATGAGCTTTCATGAAAAATTACAAGCCCTCATCACCAAGCATGCAGAATTGGGCCACCAGCTAGGCAATCCACAAGCACTCGGTGGAGACTTTGCCCGCATCTCCAAGGAATATGCGGACCTTGGCAGCGTGGTGGAACATATTCATGCCTACCTCACCGCGCAGCAGCAGCATGATGAAGCCGAGGAAATGCTGGCCGATGCCTCGACCGATGCGGAGATGCGTGAGTTGGCCGAAGAAGAACTGCACGCCGCCAAGGAGCAATTGCCGGCCCTAGAGCAAGCGGTTAAAATTGCGCTTTTGCCTAAGGATGAAGCCGATGCGAAGAACGCTATTTTAGAGATTCGTGCTGGCACAGGCGGCGA
>JANQHP010000068.1 GCA_028282625.1 Rickettsiales bacterium
TTGGAAGTAGGTATAGCGGCGCTGAAATAAAAGAGGAAAGGCTTTGCCTGGTTTCCTCCAGTGGCAATGCTTCTGGATGTGGTGTGGCGGTGATAATCACAGCATGAATGTTCGCATGTTTTTGCTGCAGGGCATAGAAGGCGGTGAGGGTATGGCTTAAAGAACCGAGATAACTACCTACGACTAGAATGACGGGCCAGTTCAGGGCGGTCATCCAATCCAAGACCGTTTTTTTTTCGTTTAAGGGCACCATCACGCCACCAATGCCTTCTACCAGATGAAGGGCATTGGGGTGCACTTTATGCTTCTTGGTACAAAAATCTAGTAGGGTATCCATGACCACGGCGTTGCCTTCCTTGCGTGCGGCCATATCAGGGGAAAGAGGCGCTTGGTAACGAAAGCAGCACATATCGGCAAGGTGCTCTTCGGTCAGGTTTTTTCCCATGGCGCGGAGCAGGAGATGGATATCTCCTTCCTCTTGCATATCAAACCCACTGACCACAGGTTTAGTCACGCAAAGGGGGATGCCTGTGTGGGTGGCCTGATGCGCCAAGGCGGCGGTGACCAGTGTTTTGCCAATATTGGTGCCACTGGATGTAATAAAGAATTTTTTCATGGGCTTTAGGACATGTCTCTTTTTTGTGTATGCATATACAAAATATGCCAGGAAGCAAAGATGTTGGCGTGGGGTTCTTCCTCGTTGTTTTGAACCGAAAAATGTGTGTGATAAAATGTTTCAAGCGTCTTAAGTGCCTTACGTGTGAAGGGATGGGTGCGCGCCAGGTGTTTGTTGCTGCCTCCCACGCCGCGTAAAGAACCAAGCAGCTCGTTGATGCTGTGGTAGGTGCATCGAATTTTCTGAATTTGTAGCGAGATATGGGTAAAGCCTGCCTGCTTGGCGGCGCTTTGCCAATCTAACGCGGAGTGAAAGGGCATTTTTCGCCCTTCTTGTCCTAAATGGGCAAGCCCTTGATCCAATTCACCTAATGTGCCTTCTATGGGGAAGGCGGCATAAAAATGCGCTCTTGGTGATAAGGCTTGGTGGATTTGCTTCAGGGTTTGTGTGGGGTCCTTGGACCATTGCAGTGCCATGGAGGATAAAGCAAGGGGTATGGTGCCGTTTGCAATGGGGAGGGCGGACATATTGGCTTGCAGGGGGCAAGTGTTGGGGTGCACCTTGGCCTGCGTACACATGCCATAGGCAATATCGAGCGCCAAGACTTTTTGGGTGGTGGGTAGTAAACGGGACAATACTCCCGGGCCTGCCCCAATATCCAAAATAGGCAGGGATGGTTCCAGCTGAGTGGATATTGTTCCTTCTATGCGACGCATCAGGTTGCTTGCCACGCGACGTTGCAAGGAGGCATGGCGGTCATAGCGGCAAGACGCACGGTTAAAGTCGCTTTGCAGCCACCGATCCTGTTTAGTCTGAGTGGACATATGCTTTTATCGCGTGTGTTAATGTTTCTACCATATCAGATGTGTGTTGTGCCATAAAGGTGCATCTAAGGCGAGAGGTGCCAGAGGGCACGGTGGGAGGGCGAATGGCCTGCACGTAGCATTGGTGTTCACGTAGGGCGTGTGCTGCTTCTAGCGCTCTTTCTTCGTGCTTAAGGATATATGGTACGATGGGGCCATCTACTTCCGGTAAGCTTAGTGCATGAGCAAACGCACGCGCATGATTAACCGCAACATGAGCGATGTCAGGATCTTTTTGCCACAACGCGAGAGACTTTTGGGCGGCGGCAAGGGCGGCGGGCGGCAGGGCGGTAGAATATATGACGCTGCGTGCCTTGTTGTGCATATAATCAATGACAGCTTGCGAGCTTGCGACGTAGCCACCGTAGCTTCCAAGCGCTTTGGAAAGTGTGCCGCTATATATATCGATGGAAGCTTCGTGCGGTATAATGCCAAATCCGTGGGCGTCATCGGCCATCAGCCAGGCATCATAGGCTTGTTTTAGAGCACCTATATCTTTCATTGGTGCCCTGTCTCCATCCATACTAAAGAGCGTTTCGGTCACAATCATACAATGGCGGTGGGCGGAGCGGTGCTTTTTGAGCAAATCTTCCAAATGGTCCATGTCGTTATGTTTAAAACGGTACCACGTGGCGCCGGACATGCGCACTGCATCGTAAATAGAGGCATGCGCCAGGCGATCGATCAGGATCAGATCCTTGCCTTCCATCAGGGCGGTGATGGCACCAATATTGGCTAGATAGCCACTGCCAAAAACACAGGCGGCCTGTTGCTTTTTTACTTCTGCCAATGTGGCTTCAAGCGTTGCATAAAGCGGTGTGTTGCCGCTGACTAGGCGAGAGGCGCCGGCACCTGCACCGTAACGCGAAATGGCTTCCTGCGCGGCCGCAATCACCTCTTCGTGATGGCAAAAGCCGAAATAGTTGTTGCTACTGAAATTGTAATATTTTGTATTGCCTATGGTAATACACGGACCGTTGCTGTGCTGCGTTGCAGCAACGCTGCGCAGGCGGTGTTGCGATTCCAGCTCTTTTAATTGGGGCAGTAGCGTGTCGTCTAATGCTGGCATTGGTAGGATTTTTTGTGCTATAAGGCACACCATGATAAAGGAGTAATGCCATGACGCAACTATCCTCTTTGCCGGCGATGTCTCCCTCTTCCATACGCCAAGATTGGTCTTTGGGTGAGGTGGAAAGCCTGTTTAACCAGCCTCTCAATGATCTGTTGCTGGAAGCGCAGCAGATTCATCGTGAGCATTTTGTGGCCAATGAGGTGCAGGTGAGCACGCTGCTCAGCATTAAAACAGGCGGATGCCCGGAAGATTGTGGCTATTGCTCACAAAGCGCGCATCACGATACACCGGTGAAGGCTACCAAGCTGATGGACAGTGAGGCTGTGATAGCGCAGGCTAAAAAGGCCAAGGAGGCCGGTGCTTCCCGTTTTTGCATGGGAGCGGCGTGGCGCAGCGTGAAGGACCGCGACATGCCTGCTATTGCGGAGATGATTGTGGGGGTAAAATCCTTAGGCATGGAAACATGCATGACCTTAGGCATGCTGGATGAACACCAGGCGCATACGCTCAAAGATGCCGGCCTGGATTATTACAACCATAATCTGGATACCTCGGAAGCGTTTTACGACAAGATTATTACCACGCGCACCTATCAGGATAGGCTGGATACATTAGAGGCTGTGCGTGAGGCGGGCATCAAAGTGTGCTGTGGCGGTATTATGGGGCTGGGTGAAACGCGCCAGGATCGGGTGGCATTTCTGCATCAGCTTGCCACGTTGCCGCAGCACCCAGAGAGCGTGCCGATCAATCAGCTGGTGCGTGTGGAAGGGACACCGCTCGCTCAAGGAGAGGAGCTGGATACGTTGGAGATGGTGCGTGTGATTGCGGTGGCGCGTATTTTGATGCCGGCTTCTTATGTGCGGCTTTCAGCGGGCAGGGAAGAGATGAGCGACGAGATGCAGGCCTTGTGCTTTTTTGCGGGTGTGAACTCTATTTTTTATGGGGATGTGCTGCTTACGGCGTCGAACCCTAAGGAGCATGAGGACCAGAAGCTTTTTGCTCGCCTTGGGCTTACCGCAAGTGAGTGCCAAGCTTGATCATAGCATAACTATGCCTAAGGATGTATCGGTGCCGGAGTGGGAACAAGAAGGCTTCTCCCATATATGGCTGCCTTATACGCAAATGCAACGCGCGCACTTTCCGCTGCCTGTTGTGGGGGCTGAAGGTTCGTATATCCATCTGGAGGATGGACGCAAGCTGCTGGATGGGATTGCCTCCTGGTGGAGCATGGCTTATGGCTACCAGCATCCTTCTATTGTGGATGCGATCACACGTCAGGCGAACCAGCTAAGCCACGTAATGTTTGCCGGTCTTGCGCATGAGCCGGCCTATAGGTTGGCCGCGCGCCTGGCCGGATTGGCGCCACAGGGGCTTGAGCGGGTGTTTTTCTCCGATTCGGGTTCGACGGCGGTAGAGGTGGCCCTTAAGATGGCGGTGCAGTATTGGAGCAATCAGGGGCGGCCTGGCAAGAAGAAATTTCTTTCGTTTAAACACGCCTACCATGGAGATACGATGGGTGCGATGTCACTCAGTGACCCGGATCGTGGGATGCACCAGGTGTTTGGTGGGTATATGCCGCGTCAATATGTGGTAGGGTTGCCTAGGGAAGAATATGATTTTGTGGAGCTCGAAAATTTGCTCAAAGATATTAAGGGGCAGGTGGCGGCGATGGTGTTGGAGCCGCTTGTGCAGTGTGCCGGCGGTTTTCGTATGCATAGCTCTGATGTGGTGGCCGCGCTGTATCACCTGGCGCACCAATATGACATGCTTTTTATTGCTGATGAGGTGGCCACAGGGTTTGGGCGTACCGGCAGCGATTTTGCCTGCTGTGAGGCGGGCATTACACCCGATATACTTTGTGTGGGGAAAGCGCTCACCGGTGGGCATATTGGGTTAGCCGCTACCTTGGCGACAGAGGACGTGTTTGAGGCCTTTTCTTCCAACAAACTGGAGCACGCGCTGATGCATGGACCCACTTACATGGCCAATCCTCTGGCGTGCGCTGCAGCGTGTGCGGCGTTGGATCTTTATGAGCAGATGCAGGTGATAGAGAAGGTGGCGGCCATAGAAGCACAGATGCGCGAAGGTTTGGCTGCGGGCAATGGCCATGCTCGCGTGAAGGATGTAAGGGTGCGAGGGGCGATTGGTGCGATCGAGCTTGATGAGGTGAGCTGGGAGCAGATGTTTGCGCTTCGGGACTACGCGGTAGAGCAGGGTGTGTGGTTGCGGCCTTTTGGTCAGTGTTTTTACCTGATGCCACCTTTTACGGTCACAGAATCGGAGCTTGCCAAGCTGATGGATGTGACGGTGAAGATGCTGGATCAGCTATAGAGGCAGAATATTCAGACACTGTTCGTTCATTATAACACTATGAGGGCGGAGCAGATTTTCTCGCAAAATATGTCCACTTCTTCGGATTTGTCGGAAATGAACGTCTACCGTGTTAAGCAACCTTGAAAGTGAAGGACACTTCCGGCGGTTGCTTGCCTTGTATCCGTTCCATTTCCGAGCAAACCTCATAGTATTATAATGAACGAACAGTGTCTAAGAACAAGAGTGCGTAGCTTAAGGAGATGGCCCCGGCATAAGGGTAGGGCGTTTGCCATTTGCACAGTTTTCCCAGCACCAGCACAAGCAGAAGCCCAGGAATAATAAGGGCAAGGAAGAGCAGGTATTCTGCCCCGGGGAAAAAGACAGAAGCCACAACCATATATTTCATGTAGCGGTAGCTTTTGATAGGTTGGTAGCGCTTGGCATACCACTGGCTAAAGCACATGAATATGATGGCGCTGTAGCAAAATGTGATGGCCATCCAATCAAACTGTTCTGGGGGTTGCAATAGTGCGCCTGTGATGATCATGGTCAGAAGGATGGCATCGGGGACGTAGTGGTAGCTATAATCGGTGGCGGTGATAATGATTAAGCAAGTGAACAGGATCAGTCCTAGAATGTAGTAGACATGCATATCCAGGCCAAAGCGCCACCAAAGCAGCAGTGAGGCACAGGTGCAGCTTAGCTCAATAAAGAAATAAACCGGTGAGATTTTGGCCTTACAGAAATAGCAGGCTCCTCGGTGCAACAGCCAGTTGAAGACAGGTATGAGGTCCCGTGTACGAAGCTTGGTACCGCAATGCGTGCAATGGGAGCGCCTTCCAAGCCACTTTCCAGCACAAGGCTCCTTGTGGTAAAGGCGGTAATAAGGCATGGTAGCATAGCTGCCGCAGCCAAGGCCAATGCCTAGCGCGAACAGATAACCCAATATGGTGCCAAATAGTTCCATTCCTGCCATGTGTTTTTATATCATAGTATCGCGTGAGTCGTATCATACTGCAACCCATATGGATCACAATCATTAGATGGCACAAGATTTTACCACATTCAAAAGCATCACCCATGCCATGCCAGGGTGGGAAGCGTGGCAAGATATGGGGCAGCATCTTAACGAAAACATGCATCCTTTAGAGTTAAATAAATGCACAAGATATCTTAATCAACATGCTGTTTTTAATGATTTTCTAAGCCAAAATAAAGAAGAGCACGCTGCCTTGGTTCGTAGCATGGCATTGCTGCAGCAGGCACAAAAATCGCCGTTTGTACACACCCCCCTCACGCAACGCTACCCAACAATTTACCGCGAGGGCAGCACCTGTTTACTGGATGCAGCAGAATCGTTGCCTTGTGACGCACCTGCCGTGATATTGGTCCCTTCGCTGATTAATCGTGCCAATATTTTTACACTGTTGCCTGAGCACCATGTGGTGGCCTGGCTAAAAGAACAAGGGATCAGGAGCTTGATTCTAGATTGGCAGGAGCCCTTGCCAACAGAATATGGTTTATCCATGGAGGAGTATGTGGACCGTTTAGGGCATGCGATGGAAGCAGCCTGTGGTTATACAGGCACGCCACCTGCTATCGCAGGGTACTGTATGGGCGGGCTTTTGGCACTTGCCGCGGCGTTGCGTCACCCGCAGAAGGCTGGCGCACTGATATTGTTGGCCACTCCGTGGGATTTCCATAGTGAAGATGTGGTGCCAACACCTCCTTCAAAAGACGTGCAGCTGCCTCTGATGAAGGGGTTGGAGGCGCTTTTAAATATATTTCCTGTGGTGCCACCTTTTTTGGTGAGTGGATTGCTTTATGCCTTTCGTCCCTGGTCAGAAAAGGAGCGATTGCAAGTGCTTTCAACGGCGCTAGAGGGTGTGACGCATCAGGAATATATCGTCGCGCGTGAGCAATGGTTGCGAAGCGGGGTGGCGATGACTTCTTCGGTGGCCAAGACATGCTTTATGAAATGGGCGCTGCAAAACAAGGTGGCGTGTGGGAATGATGGTCTATTTCCAGATAAGGTGCCCTTTGATGCCTTGCAACACACCCCGATTTATGTGGCGTATGCCACAAAGGATACGGTCATCCCTCCATGCTCGGCAAAGGCGATTGCTCCGCTTCTACCGCATGCGGTATATCAAGAAATTGAAGCGGGCCATGTGAGCCTTGTGGCCGGAGAAAACGCGAAAGAGAAACTGTGGATGGCGCTTGCTGAATGGATCAAACTACATTAAAATGCACGGCGTAAAGCTGGACCATCTTTCATAGAAGAGGCAGAAGATATGACACACGCAGAGATTGTGATAGTGAGTGCGAAGCGAACGGCCATCGGGGCCTTTTTAGGAGGCTTTGCGCGCGTGCCGGCACATGATTTAGGTGCGGCGGTGCTAAGAGCAAACCTGGAACATACCGGCGTTACACCGGAGGAAA
>JANQHP010000131.1 GCA_028282625.1 Rickettsiales bacterium
ATCGATGCGTTGCTGCAATCGGTGGATGTCATCAGCGATCTGGTGCAGGCCGCGCAGGAAGGCCGCGAGATGGAGCCAGGCTTTGGCGGCGAGCTGATCAGCCGCATGCAGAGCATGATTGACCGCGCAGAAGGCGACGACGAAGTGCCCTCTGAGGCGCCGGCTTCTGGGGCGGGCGCTTCTGCTCCGGCAGAAAATACGGCTGCTGCTTCGGCTGACGGCACCCAGGAAACGAACTTTTTTGACATCACCTTTACGCCACGGCCTGAGCTTTTTTCCACCGGCAACGAGCCGCTGCTGATTTTGCGTGAGCTGGCCCGGTTGGGGGATTTGCAGGTGCAGTGCCATCAGGACGGAGTGCCGGGGCTGGATGATGTGGATCCCGAACTTTGCTATTTGCGCTGGACCTTGCAGCTTTCCACTGAGGAAGACGAAGACGCGGTGAAGGAGGCGTTTGAGTTTGTGGAAGATGAGTGCGATCTGGAGATTGACTCGTTTGGCGGACTTTCGATGCCGGCCGCGCCGGATCTTTCAGCCAATGACGATATGGGCGGGCTGTTTGATGACGACGAGCCGGCAGAGACGCCTGCGGCCAAAGCAGCGCCCGATGCGGCCCCAGCGGCGGCCAAGAAGGAGGCTGCCTCGGCTCCTGCGCCGGCGAAAGCGGCCTCCAATGCGCCCGCGGTTTCTTCGGTGCGGGTGGATATTGAGAAAATCGATACGCTTGTCAATATGGTCGGCGAGCTGGTGATTACGCAGGCCATGATCATGCAGCAGATTACCGGGCTTTCCGCCGAGGAGTTTCACGAGCTGATTCAGGGCGTGGAGGAGCTTTCCCGCCATACGCGTGAGTTGCAGGAAGCGGTGATGGCGGTGCGGATGCAGCCGGTGAAGTCTATTTTTGCACGCATGCCGCGGATTGTGCGCGACCTTTCGCGCCAGCTGGGCAAGGATATCCGCATTGAAATGCACGGCGAGGCGACCGAAATTGATAAGACGGTGATTGAGCAGCTGGGCGATCCGCTCACCCATATGATCCGGAATTCGGTGGATCACGGGATTGAAACGCCGGAGGTACGCGAACAAAACGGCAAGCCGCGCCAGGGCGTGATTTCGCTGACGGCCGACAATAGCGGCGGGCGGATTAGCATCATTATTTCCGACGATGGTGGCGGGATTAACCGCGACCGCATTCTGGCCAAGGCCAAAGAGAAGGGCGTGGTGCCGGCCGACGCGGCGCTTTCCGAAGAAGAGGTGGATAATTTGATTTTCATGCCGGGCTTTTCGACCGCGGAGGAAGTGACCAACGTGTCGGGTCGCGGCGTGGGCATGGATGTGGTACGGCGGAATATCGAGGATCTGGGTGGCTCGATCTTCTTGGAAAACCGCCCGGGCGACGGCGCTTCAATCTATATTACCCTGCCGCTCACCCTGGCGATCTTGGATGGCATGATCATCCAGGTGGGCAGCGAGAAATATATTATTCCGATCAACAACATTATTGAGTCCCTGCGGCCGATGGAAGGCGATGTGAAGCGGGTGGCGCAAGGCAATGATGTGATCAATGTGCGCGGGGAATTTGTGCCCATTGTCTATTTGCACCAGGTGTTTGCTTCGCCGAACCCGGTGACCGACCCTACCAAAGCGCTGGTGGTGTTGGTGGAAAGCAACAACGATCGTTACGGCCTGATGGTGGATAATCTGCTTGGGCAGCAGCAGGTGGTGATCAAAAGCATTGAAGAAAACAGCGAGCCGGTGGAAGGCGTTTCGGGCGCCACGATTTTGGGTGATGGGAATGTGTCGCTGATTTTGGATATCGGCAAATTGCACCGTATTGCGGTGCAGCCTCCGCCTTCGCACACACACGCCAGATCGATGGCCGCATAGTTAGTAAGAAAAGAAAGGAAGGATGTGCCATGAGCAATGAAGAGACTCCAGCAGAGTTACAACCTAAAGATGAAAGTCAGCCGGCCGAAGCAGCCGGTGAGTCGGTACAGTTCCTGACCTTTTCGGTGGAAAGCAACGAATATGGCGTGGATATCATGAAGGTGCGTGAGATTCGCGGCTGGTCGGATACGACGCGCATCCCCAATTCGCCGGAATATATGCGGGGCGTGATCAATTTGCGTGGGTTGGTGATCCCGATTTTTGACCTGCGTTCGCGTTTTGGGCAGGGCTTGACGGAAGCCTACGAGAAAAATGTGGTGATCGTGATCGCCGTGGGGGACCGTACCATCGGGATTTTGGTCGACGCGGTCTCCGATATTTTGACGGTGACGACCAGCGACATCAAGCCGCCGCCTTCTTCGGCAGAAACCGGCATTGATGACGCGTACGTCAACGGTCTGATTTCGGTGGAGGAGAAAATGGTGATCCTGCTGGATGTGGATTACCTTTTTGATTCCGAAGCGCTGAATGCCGCCGATCAGGCCGCCGCTGCAGGTTAACCCAGTTTTGTTTTATGTATCAACCCCTTATTTTTAAAAGAATTTTACCTTAAAAGGAGCCATCCCAATGACTACTTCTTCTCTTTCCTTTCACGAAAAAATGCTGTGGGCCTTTGGCCTGATTTATGTGCTTGTGCTAGGCGCGACCTATCCCCAGATAGGGAGCTGGTTTGGTGGTGAGCATCTGTGGGGCTTATCCGATGTGTTCCAGCTGCTGGTGCTGGTTGGGATTCCCGTCGCCGCCTGGCTGATGTCGGGGCAATCTCGCACGGAAGGCCTGCTTGCCACGCGCAACCAGGTGACCATGGATGTGGCGACCAGCAACATCATGGTGGCCGATAAAGATTACAACATCGTTTATCTGAACAAGGCGCTGGAAAAAACGCTGACCGCGGCGCAAGCTGATATTCAAAAAGATCTGCCGCAATTTGATGTGAAAAAGATCATTGGTATCAATATTGATTCTTTCCACAAGAACCCGGCGCATCAGCGTGGGATGCTGGATAATCTGACCAGCGCCTATGAAACCACGATTGAGGTGGGCGGTCGTATTTTCGACCTGATTGCTTCCCCGATCACCGATAAGGGCAACCGGATCGGGACCGTGGTGGAATGGCAGGATGTGACGGTCAAGCGTGCGGAAGAGGCGCGCTCGGCACGGGTACAAACCTCGCTGGATTGTGTGACGTCTAACGTGATGGTGGCCGACGAAAACAACGATATCATCTACATGAACCCCTCGCTGGAGAAAATGCTGAGCGGCAACGAAGCCAAGATCCAGGAAGAGCTTTCGGGCTTTAAGGTGGACGAGATCATTGGTGGGTCGATTGACCGTTTCCACAAAAACCCGGCGCATCAGCAGGGCATGCTGAAGAATCTGACCGCTTCGTATGAAACCTCGATTTCTGTCTCCGGTCTGCTGTTTGAGCTGATTGCAAGCCCGATCTTTGATGACGAGGGCAAGCGTTTGGGGACGGTGGTGGAATGGCAGGATGTGACGGTCAAGCGTGCGGAAGAGGCGCGCTCGGCACGGGTACAAACCTGCCTGGATTATGTCACGTCCAACGTCATGCTGGCCGATGAAAACAACGTCATCATCTATATGAACGACGCGGTGACCGACATGCTGCGTAAGGCGGAAAGCGATGTGCGCAAGGAGTTGCCGAAATTTGATGTGGACAGCATCATCGGCTCCAATATCGATGTGTTCCACAAAAATCCGGCGCACCAGCGCTCGATGGTTAAGGAGCTCAACAGCACCTTCCGCACCGATATCGTGGTGGGCGGACGCACCTTTGGTCTGATCGCCAACCCGGTGATGGGCGAGGATGGGGCGCGTCTTGGCACCGTGGTGGAATGGAACGACAAAACGCTGGAACTGCAGGTCGAGCAGGAGGTCCAGGCCGTGGTCGATGCGACCGTCATGGGCGACTTTACCCAGCGGCTTTCCACCGACGGGAAGGAGGGCTTTATGCTGAATCTTTCCGAAGGGATCAATCAGATTGGGGAGATTTCGCATCAAGGTTTGAGCGAGACCGTGGGGATTTTGCGCGGACTGGCCGAAGGGAATTTGACCGAGAAGATCGAGGGCGAATACCATGGGACCTTCAACGATATCAAGGAGGCCTTAAACGGCACGATTGCCAAGCTGCATGATCTGGTGAGCCGGATTCAGGAATCCGCAGCGACCGTGAACAACGCTTCGGCTGAAATTTCGGCCGGTAGCGCGGACCTCTCCCAGCGGACGGAGCAGCAGGCTTCCACGCTGGAAGAAACCGCGGCCTCTATGGAAGAGCTGACCGGCACCGTGCGCCAGAACAGCGAGAACGCGGAGCAAGCCAATACGGTGGCAGGCAGCGCGAGCGGTGTGGCGACCAAAGGCGGCCAGGTGGTCCAAAATGCGGTCGAAGCCATGGGCCGGATCGAGGAATCCTCCAAGAAGATTTCCGATATCATTAGCGTGATCGACGAAATTGCCTTCCAGACCAATTTGCTGGCGCTGAACGCCGCGGTGGAAGCCGCGCGTGCGGGCGATGCCGGGAAGGGCTTTGCCGTGGTAGCCTCGGAAGTGCGGACCCTTGCGGGACGTTCGGCCGAAGCTTCCAAGGATATCAAGGAGCTGATCCAAGATAGCGGCCAGCAGGTGACGGCCGGTTCGGAGCTGGTCAATGAAGCCGGGGAAACCTTGCAGGAAATCGTCCAATCCGTGAAGGAAGTGGCCGAGCTGATTTCTGAAATTGCCAATGCGAGTGCCGAGCAGGCCAGCGGCATTGAAGAGATCAACACGGCCGTCTCCCAGATGGATGAAAGCACCCAGCAAAACGCGGCCCTGGTGGAAGAAAACACCGCAGCGGCGCAGTCTCTGGTGGAACAATCCGAAGAGATGGAAGGGCTGGTTGGCTTCTTCCGCTTAAGCGACGATCAGGAAGGCGGCGGTTTGCCTGCGGCTTCCAAGCCCAAAGCGCTGGCAGGACCCAAGAAGGCCAAGAAAAGCGGTGGTGGCGCGATTTCTTCGGCCAATCGCACCAGCGGTGGGAGCGGCGCTGGCGACGATGGCTGGGAGGAATTCTAGGCCATCCATTTTTCAAGAAGGCGTGGGCATCACGGTTCTCACGCCTTGCTTGCCCTTCTCATAAAGTCTTAGGCACTGTTAACAAAGGTATGATGATGTTTCGACGAGCAAAAATGCTTTTCTGGCTAAGAGCAAAGCGCCGCGCGATGCGGGGTTATCGGGCAAGCTTTGCGACGACGCCCAGAGAAGCATTTTTGCCGTCCCTTCGGGTTGCGTTTTGGCGGGCATCCGCTGCGTTATGCAACCTTGAAAATAGCACCACATTTACGGCGGTTGCATGCCTAGCGGACTGTACCACCGAAACAGCAACGAAACATTATCATACCTTTGTTAACAGTGCCTAACCCCAGGGAGCCGTTATGTCGCTTGAGCAACGCAACCGCGAGTTTGACTTTAATACCGACGATTTTCGTTTTCTGGCCAAGCTGGTGAACACCAAAACCGGCATCATGCTGCCCGAGCACAAGCAAAACATGATGTATTCGCGGGTGGCCAGGCGCCTGCGCGCGCTGGGCATGACGACCTTCAAGGAATATTGCGCCTTTGTGGAAAGCAAAAAGGGCGAGAGCGAGTTGGTGGAGTTGGTCAATGCGATGACCACGAATCTCACCAAGTTTTTCCGTGAGTCACACCATTTTGACCATTTGAAGGAGCAGGTGCTGACCCCTCTGCTGACCGCGGGTGGCAACCGCCGGGTGCGCTTGTGGTCCGCAGGATGTTCGGCCGGCATGGAGCCCTATTCCATCGCGATGACGGCCTGCGACGCGTTGCAGGAAGCGCGCGGCTGGGATTTGCGGATCCTGGCCACCGATATTGATACCAACATGCTGGATCACGGCAAAGCGGGTATTTACAAGGCCAAGGATGTGGCCGAAATTCCCAAACATTACCAGAAGCGCTATACCGTGCCGGTTAAGGGGGACAAGGACCACGCCAAAATGGCGGATCGGCTACGCGAGCTGATTGCGTTTAAAGAGCTAAATCTGTTGGAAAATTGGCCAATGCGTGGTGGGTTTGACGCCGCTTTTTGTCGTAATGTGGTGATTTATTTTGATAAGGATACCCAGCGTGTGCTGTTTGACCGCATGGCGGATATGATCAAGCCGGGCGGTTATCTTTATATCGGCCACTCGGAAAATCTGATGGGTGTGACCGACCGTTTCCGCCTGCAAGGCCGCACGGTCTATCAGCGGGTATCTTAAAGGAAGAGCCATGGCCAAACCTCCCACCAACAAGCCCCTGATGCGGCGTACCGACCGGGAAAAGAACCAGGCGGGCGACCTCTATAGCGGCCCCAAGCGCTATTACGACCAGAACATGGAGCTGACCGTGGTCAAGCTGATGACCGGGGATTGCTACGTGACCGGCGAACCAGGCGAAATGCTGGTGACCATTCTTGGTTCCTGCATTTCGGTGTGCATGCGCGACCCGGTGGTGGGAGCGGGCGGCATGAACCATATTCTGTTGCCGGGCAACAGCAACACCGCCCTGGAAAAAGGGGACCCGGGCTATTCCACCCGCTTTGGCGCCTTTGCGATGGAGGAGTTGATCAACGGCATCATGAAGCTGGGCGGGAAGAAAGAGCGGCTGGAAGTCAAGATGTTTGGTGGTGGCAATGTGATCAAGAACTCCGCGATGATCGGGACGAAGAACATCAATTTTGTGAAAGAGTTTTTGAAGAATGAGGGCCTAAAAGTGGTCTCCCAGGATGTGGGGGGCACGCACCCAAGGCGGATTCATTATTACCCCGATACCGGCCGGCTGATGCTGCGCCAACTCAAGCGGAAAGAGGATATGGAGATCGTGAACCGCGAGAAGGACTACGAGAGCAAGATTATCAAGCCGGCACCATCTTCGGATGTCGAATTGTTTTAAGGTGGAACGAGAAAGTCGGGGTTAACGCATGAAGCAGATACGGGTTCTGATTGTGGATGATTCTTCGCTCATCCGGCGCATGTTTACCGAGTTGCTTGAAAGCGACCCGGCGATTACGGTGGTGGATACGGCCTTTGACCCTTATGACGCGCGGGAAAAGATCAAGGCGCTGCAGCCCGATGTGATCACGCTGGATATTGAGATGCCCAAGATGGACGGGCTTTCTTTTCTGGAGAAAATTATGACGCTGCGTCCGATGCCGGTGGTGATGGTCTCTTCCCTGACGCAAAAGGGGGCAGAGGCGACGTTAAAGGCGCTGGAGCTTGGCGCGGTGGATTATGTGCCCAAGAGTGGCTCGCGCAGTTTTGATGCGGATGCGCTCAAAGACGATTTGATCCAGAAAGTGAAGGCGGCCGCCCGTGCGCAGGTCAAGGCACCGGGCGCTGCTTCTGCTGCCACGCAGGAGCGGCTTGTGCTGCCGGATGGAGCGGAGTTTTCTTCTCAGCAGGTTGTTGCACTTGGGGCTTCTACCGGCGGTGTGGAGGCTTTAAAAGAGGTGGTGCGCCGCTTTCCGCCGAACTTTCCGCCAGTGCTGATTACCCAGCATATGCCAGCGGCCTTTACCGGCACGTTTGCCAAGCGGATGGACGGGGTTTCGGCCCTTTCCTGCAAGGAGGCGGAATCGGGAGACCGGGTGCAGGCGGGGCATCTTTACCTTGCGCCGGGTGACCGGCATATGGTGCTGAAAAAAGATGCCAATGGATACTACCTTGCGCTGCAGGACACCGAGCCGGTTTCCGGGCATAAGCCTTCGGTGGATGTGATGTTTGAGTCGGTGGCGGCGGTCGCCAAGCAACATGCGGTGGGAGGGATTTTAACCGGCATGGGCAAAGATGGCGCAGCGGGGCTGCTTGCGATGAAAAAAGCCGGGTCTTTTACCGTGGGTCAGGACGAGGCTAGCTGCATTGTCTATGGCATGCCTAAAGCAGCGTGGCTGGCCGGCGCGGTGGAAGAACAAGCGCCGCTGAATAAGATCGCTAAAACTTTACTGAAGAATATGGTATAAAAAGCAGGCTGATCTGTAAACCAACGAGACTTAACCCATGTGGCTAAAACGTAAAAAGAAAGCAAAGAACACCCAGAAGGACGAAAGCGCCACGCTGGAGCAACCAGGCGCGCAGGAGGCGCCACAGGATTCCGCGGAGGTGGTGGTGCTGGAAACCGGCGAACCGTTGGTGGAGTTACAAGAGCAGGCCGCAATGGCGGCTGAATCGGAGGCTCCCCAGGAAGATGGCGCGCCTGCTGCGGCGGAAGAGGAGGTGGCATCGCCCGCTTTGCCGCCGGAGCTTGAAGGATGGACGGGCCGTTTGCCCGAGATAGAGCAGAACCTGGAGGCGGCCCTTGGCGCGTGGCGGAGCACCCGTGTGCCGCAGATGGCAGCACTTGAGGTGCTGCGTAATTCGCTCAAAGAAACCTCTGAGCTGGTGGAATCCAGTGCGCTAGAGCTCAACGAGCAATTCAAGTCGCTGGCGACCAGCGCGATGGAGCAAACCCAGAATGTGGAGCGTGTGGTGCAAAATGCCAACACGCTGGAAGTCGATGGCAAGGAAATTTCCATGACGGATTTTTCCAATATGTTCAACGAGTTCCTTTCCGGTGCGGTGGAAAAGATCTTGAACATTTCCCAGCTCGCGATGACGATTGTTTATGGCTTGGACGATGCCATGCACTCGATTGAGGATATTGAGAAATTTAACGGACGCATTCAGGCGATCAACAAACAGACCAACCTGCTTTCGCTTAATGCAACGATTGAGGCCAACCGTGCCGGAGATGCCGGGCGTGGCTTTGCGGTGGTGGCAGAAGAGGTGCGGACGGTTTCCAAGGAGATCAATGCGCTCTCGGTGGAAATGAGTGAGAAGATTGGCGAGGTGGCCAATAGCGTGCGTACGGGCTACCACACGCTGCAGGAAGTGGCCACCATTGACCTTTCGGACAATATCAACGCCAAGGAAACCCTGGATACGCTGATGGGCGCGCTGCTCAAGCAGAATGAAGATTTCCAGGCGATTCTTTCCAAGGCGGTGCACGAATCCAAACAGTCCTCGGAAGTGATTTCCGGCATGATTGTGAAAATGCAGTTTCAGGACCGTGCCCGCCAATATATGGAAAATGCGATCAATGCGATGGGTGAGATCTGGCATACGCTGATTTATGTGGGGGCCAAAACCGACTGGCATGCCACGGTGGACCATGAGGAGCTGCGCCAGGCGATGGTACAGAACATGCTGGACCATATGCAGCTTGGGGATATCAAGAAAGAGTTTATCGCAGAGCTAGTGAAGGCGGGCGTGTTGCAAGAAGATGAGCACGCGGATGCGGGGGGTGGTGAAGAAGAAGATATTGAATTGTTTTAAACAGGGAAAAAGGAGTTCTTTTCATGGTTGAATTAAGTCAATCCAACGACGCAGGAAAGCTTGTGGTGCAGTTAAAGGGGAAGTTTACCTTCTCCGATCACGAGCGTTTTGGCGAGATATTAAAGCAGTTGCGTACGGGGTCGCTTTCGCAGGTCACGCTGGATTTTTCCGATGTGGATATGGTGGATTCCTCCGCGCTTGGGATGCTGCTTGTGGCCCGGCAGGAGGCGGAAAAGACCAACGCGCAAATTATTTTGCGTGGCATGACCGGTCAAGTGGATAAGGTCTTTACGATTTCCAATTTCAAACAGCTTTTTACGTGTCACTAAACCTGCCGGAGCAACATGCAGGAACTCTACACCGCTTTTTCCTCTGAAGACGTTCGCACGAAAACGCTGCGCTCAAGGGTGCTTGTGGTGGATGACAGCGTGTTTAACTGCACTTTTTTGACCGAGGCGCTGCGCAAGAAAGGCATGAGCAACATCCGTGCGGCACAGGATGGGGTACAGGCTCTGAATATGACCGAAGAGTGGCGGCCTGACCTGGTGCTGTTGGATTTGATGATGCCGGAGATGGACGGGTTTGAATATTGCAAACGTGTGCGCAAGATGCCTGCTTTTTTGCAGACGCCGGTGCTGGTGCAAAGCGGGACGCAAAATACCAAGGATGTGGCCAAAGCGCTCAGTGCCGGGGCCACCGACTTTATTATCAAGCCGGTCCAGCCCGAGGAGCTTTTTAACCGGATTCAACTTCACCTGGAACGTGCGGCCTTGTTAAAAGATTTGCAGCGTTACCGGAAACGGCTGATCCACGAAATGGAAGAGGCGCGTACGATGCAAATGAGCCTCTTGCCCTCGCAGGCCGTGCTGGATCAGCTGCGCGCAAGCCACCAGCTGGATCTGGCATTTTACCTCGAGCCTTCCTCGGAAGTGGGGGGCGATATTTGGGGGATGCAGCCGATTTCCCACACCGAACTGGCGGTGTATATGGTGGATTTTGTGGGGCATGGGATGGTTTCCGCGCTCAACACCTTCCGGCTGCATACATTATTGCAGGACAAGCGGATGTTCTTTTCCTCGCCGAAGATCTTTTTGGAAACGCTGAACACCAGGCTGCACGGGATGTTGGAAACAGGGCAGTTTGCGACGTTTTTTTATGGCGTGATCAATGTGGAAGACCAGGTGCTGACCTACGCCTCAGCGGGGGCGCCTCCTTTTGTGCTTAAAAAGGGCGAGGCGGTGGAGATGGTGCAAACCAGTGGCCTGCCTCTTGGGGTGGACAAAAAGGCCCGATATGAAAATCATACCCTTGACTTTGCGCCGGGCGATGGGGTGTTTCTCTATAGCGACGGGTTGGTGGAAACACCGGGCGCGAAGGGGGATTTCTTTTCGGAAGAGGAGATATTGAAGAGTTTTGACGCGATCAAGGATGCCCATGGGGCGCAGCAGAATGTGGACCATCTGATCGATGTGTTTTGCACCTATTGCGCCGGGCAGCCTCTGGCCGATGATTTGACCCTGATTTACTGCCAATATGCGCCTGAAGGTGCTGCTTAAGGGGTTGCGCGCTCTAAGAAACACGCATCTCCGTAAGAATAGAAGCGATATTGGGCCTCAATGGCGTGCTGGTAGGCGCGCAGCATCTCCTCCCTGCCACAAAAGGCCGAGACCAGCATAAAAAGCGTGGATCTTGGCAGATGAAAATTGGTCAGCAGCACGTCCACGGTCTGAAAGCGGTAGCCGGGCGTGATAAAAATATCGGTGTTGCCTTGAAAGGCTTGCAGCGTGCCTTGCTTTGAGGCAGCTTCTAAGGTGCGCAGGGCGGTGGTGCCCACGGCGATCACGCGGCCCCCCTTTGCTTTGGCCTGATGGAGGGTGCGTGCCACCTCTTCGGGCAGTTCACACCATTCGCTGTGCATGCGATGCTTTGTCACATCTTGCGTTTTGACCGGCAAAAAGGTGCCCGCCCCCACATGGAGCGTGACCTGGCACAACGTAACCCCAATTTCGGTGATCTGGTGCAAGAGCTCCGGGGTAAAATGCAGCCCTGCGGTGGGTGCTGCCACGGCACCTGGGCGCGTGGCAAACATGGTTTGGTACTGCGTGTGGTCTTTTGCCTGCACGCCGCGCTTCCTTGCGATATAAGGCGGCAGGGGCATCTGCCCATATTGGTCCATCCACTCCAGGAACGCTTCTTTGGTTTTAGGCACGCCAAGCGTTATTTCGCCCTGCCCGTGGGTGGCCAGCACCAGCAGCTCCAAATCGCCGGCGCAGTGGACAAGATCACCAACGCGCAGCTTGCGCGCGGGTCGCACAAAAGCCCGCCAAGCATGGCTTTGTTCGGGGTTGAAGCTTGACGGCCACGCGTCTTCTTCTATCTCGCAGGGCTGGTGCAAGGTGATGTCGATCTTGGCCTGACCACGCGTGCCGTGCAGCTGGGCAGGCATGACCTGGGTATTGTTGATCACCAGCACGTCATGGGGGCGGAGCAGGTCGGGCAGCTGACGCACCGTCCTGTCGATGCAGGTGCCCTGGCCGGTGACATGCAGCATGCGCGCGGCATCGCGTGGGGTAACCGGGTGGAGCGCAATGCGCGCCTCGGGCAGAGTGAAGTCAAAAAGAGAGAGGTCCATGGCGTGTGGTTAGCGGCGCTTTTTAGCCTGTGATTTGGCGTGCGCCCTGGCGTGGGCAAGATGGGTCTTTAAGTGGGCAATCGGTATGGCAAGTTGCGTGGAACCGGGCGCTTTCTCGGCCTGTTGCAGGTAATAATGGGCCAAATCCAGCTCGCGGCGCAACAGGTGCTTTTCCGCCAAATGCAGGTGCGAATGGGCCCTTTCTCCGAGCAAATGGTAGGCGCGCGCCAACTCGTGGAGCACCTGGGCGTTATAGGGCTCTTCCACTTTCAAGGGGCGCAGATACTGACGGGCCTCCTTGGGGTTTGGCGGCGTTTTTTGCAGGAGAATGCGTGCCAGCATCAAGCGGATCAGCGGGGCCTTGGGTGCAAGGTGATGCGCCTGGCGGTAGGCTTGCTCCGCATAGGCAAGGTCTCCGTGCTCATAGGCGATTTGGCCGGCCAGCTCAATGAGATAGGCATCCTCAGGGCGTGCGTTAAGCCATGGCTTAAGTATCGCAAGGGCGGCCTGCTTATCGCCCAGGCGGTGCGTGGCCACCGCACGCGCCGTGGTGGCTTCAAAGTCTTCCCTTCCTTCATAGGCCTTAAGCACGCGTGCGGGCTCCTCTAGGAAGCCGCGCAATTTGGCGATGATGCGCACGTGGGTTTCCCCCCATGTTTGGGTAAAGCGGCTTGGGGTTTCTTGCTCCTTGGAGGCTGCCAGCGCCGCGCGCATGGTGGCCACCCGTTCGCGCGAGAGAGGGTGCGTTTGGAGATAGGGGTTGGCATCGATGCCTGAGAGTACCTGTTCGCGGGCGAAATCTTCCATCAGGCGGATCAAGCCGGCAGGCGAAGCGCCCACCTGTTCTAGCAGGTCGAGCGCGACCTGGTCGGCGGCCGATTCATGCAGGCGGGAGTGCTTTAAAAACCCGCGCGTCGCCACATGTTGCCCAAGCCCTGCCCAGCCAACGGCAACCCCCGGATCGGCCCCCA
This sequence comes from Rickettsiales bacterium, assembly GCA_028282625.1. Lineage (GTDB taxonomy): Bacteria > Pseudomonadota > Alphaproteobacteria > Rickettsiales > UBA8987 > JANQHP01. The sequence goes on from JANQHP010000131.1 coordinate 12,915, forward strand.
GCAGCCCCGAGCCAAGGGCAAGCGCGTAGCCAAGCGCGACCTGCCAGCCTGCCTTTTCGGCCTCGTTTTGCTTCCGGGCCAAATGTCCGCCGGTGATATGGCCGATCTCATGGGCAATGACGCCCGCCAGCATATCCGGCGACCGGTCGTCCCAGATCAGGCCGGTATGGATAAAAATATTCTGCCCGCCCATGACAAAGGCATTTCGAACCGGGTTGTTGACGATATAAAAACGAACCGCTTCAGGCGAAAGCCCGGCTTTTTCGAGCAAAGGAGTGGCCATCTCCTTGAGATAGGCCTCTGTTTCATCGTCGCGCAGGGTGGAAAAATTGGGGGTACTGGCAAAAGAGAGGGAAGGTGCCATGCTCCAGCACAGCATCCAAACACAGAAGAGGAGATAGAATCGACGTGGCATGGAATGCTCTTAAGACGGGCAGGTTTACCGTGCGTCCAGCTTGGCGAGCTCAACGGCGGCACGCAGCGCGATATCATCTAGAATCGCCTGGAGTTTTGGGTCTCCTGAGGGCGGCATCTGCTCTAGATTTGCGGCAAGCTGGCGGATGCGCGTAGCCGGCAACCGGCCTTCCAGGAGTGCCAACCGCAAGGCCTCCAGCTCATCGAGCACGGCATGCGCTTGGGCAGCCGGCGGTTGCTGTTGGTGTGGCATGGTATCAAAGGAGGGTACGGCCAGCAGCGAGCCGGGTGCCGGCGCGGGCGAGGCCGAGGTGGCACCTGGCACCTCGTCGGTCTCGGTTAGCAGAGAGGAAAACCCCTCTGATCCTGCAGGTTGGGAAGGCTTCACGCCCTTTTTCTTCAGGGCGTTTATTTTTTGGGTGTCGTCAATTCGCATCGTCTATCAGGTTGGACCACCGGTCCGGCCACGTTCCATTTTATGCCATGTTTTCTCTTCAAAAATACTCCGTTTGGGCCATAAAGTACATACCGCATTGACCCTGTTGCGTTGGCGCCTTACACTCGGTTTCATGAGCCATTTACGCACGGTATATATCATAAGTTTTGTGTTGCTGGTGCTGGCCACCCTGTTTGCGGTGGGCTATGGGCGGGTCTATATGGAAAAATGGATCATCACGCCTTCCTACACGCATATCCATGAAGAGATGACCAAGCGTATGATGCGTGGGGTGTGGTATCGCTACCAAAAGACCCTGTTTTATTTGCCGTGTGCGACCCGCTGCCCGGTCACCGACAAGCTGGAAGAGGCGCTGGAGGCGCTTTTTGATGGCAGCCAAGGGATTTCCGCCCGTTTTTATACGCCTGAAGGCGAGCCTTTTTTCCCACAAGATACGCCACCCAACCCGCTAGAAGACCCGCTGGCGGCCCCCTTCTTTGAACAGGCTCAGGCCGAGCAAGTGGCCTCTTTTTTGCACACGCTCTCTTCAACAAACTCGGACTCGGGTTCGGCGCGCACGGTGGTGCGGACCTTCCTTCCGATTTTGCCCGATGAGACCATCACGCATAAGCGCTTCCGCTTTCCAGCGATTATAGAGATTCAAAGCGATATCACCGATGTGTGGCCCGAGCCGGATGTGCTGCAATGGGCGATTATCGGGACGATTACGGCGATTTTGGGTGTGTTGTTTGGTTCGATGTATGTGACCACCTATAAAACGGAGCAGCTGCTTGGCAAGCAATATGAGGCCAATTTGGAGCTCATCCGGGCCAAAACAAGCGCGGAGGAAGAAAACCGTGCCAAGTCGAAATTCCTTGCCAATATCAGCCATGAATTGCGCACGCCGCTTAATGCGATTATCGGCTTTTCAGAGATTATCAAGGATGAGGTGATGGGGCCGCTGGAAAATGACCATTACCGGGATTATGTGGGAGATATTTATGTTTCAGGGGTCCACCTGCTCAGTTTGATTAACGATATTTTGGACTATTCCAAGGCCGAGGCCGGCAAGCTTAAGCTTGATATTGAAGAAGCCGACGTAACCAAGCTGCTGAAGAGCTCCCTGCGGCTGGTTTCCCCACGGGCGGATGAGGCGGGCATACAGTTGCTCGATAAGGTGCCCAAGGACCATTATATCCTGCAGATTGACGGCAAGCGTCTGAAACAGGTGGTGCTGAACCTGCTTTCCAATGCGGTGAAATTTACCCCCAGCGGGGGCTCGGTAAGGCTTTCGGCCTGGACCGAGCAAGAGCGTAAAATCTTTGTGATTGAGGTGCAGGATACCGGAGTGGGGATCGCGCCGAAGGATATTTCCAAGGTGATGTCTACCTTCGGCCAGGTGGAAAACAAGCTAAGCCGTAAATATGAGGGTACGGGGCTTGGCCTGCCATTGTGCAAGAAGCTGGTGGAGCTGATGGAAGGGCAAATCCAGATCCAAAGCGAGCTGGACAAGGGCACGACCATCACGGTCTTCCTGCCTTATACGCCGCCGGGCGTGGAGGTGGAGGAAAAACCGGCAGAAGCCGAGGCGTAACGACACGGTTCGTGCAGATGGACTGGGTGGCCATGGCCCTTTGGGCGGTGGCGTCATCACGTGGTTTGCATGGCTAGATACTGCTCTCAAGCTCATTTGAGGCATTCTTTTGACCCTTTTGCGCTGCAAAGGGTCCGCACTGAGGCCCCTTTCCTCCAAAAGGCCTTCTTATAAGCGCAAATGTTTAGGTGCAGTGCTTAAAGGTTGCTTGGGGCCCTTACGCGCCCACGGCAGCGGCCACTTCTTCCGCGAAGTTTTCTTCCTTTTTCTCGACGCCTTCGCCCAAGGTGAATTGCGCGTAGCCTTCAATACGCACCGGCGCGCCGATCTCGGCTTCGGCGGCTTGCAGCACATCGGCAACCCGTGTTTTGCCATCGATAACAAAGGCTTGTTCCAGCAGGACCACTTCGGCGTAATATTTGCGCAAACGGCCTTCCACCATCTTGGCGATGATTGCTTCGGGCTTGCCGGAGCCGCGAGCTTGCTCGGCAAAAATCTCACGCTCGCGTGCTACTTCGGCCTGGTCCAGCTCTTCGGGCTTGAGCGCCAGAGGCTTGGCCGCAGCCACATGCATGGCGATTTGCTTGCCCAGTGCGGCGAGCTTGCCAGCATCACCGGATGAGGCAAGGGAAACGATCACGCCAATTTTGCCCAGACCTTCGGCCTGTTGGTTGTGGATATAAGAAGCCAGCACGCCTTCTTCCGGCGCTTGTAGCAGCGCGCTTCGGCGCAGGGTGATGTGCTCTCCAATATTGGCGACGGCATCGGTCACGGCATCGGCCACCGTGCGACCGTCTGTGAGCTTGGCCGCCTGCACGGAAGCAAGCGCGCCATCGGTGGTGCCGGCTGCTTGCGCGATCTGGCTTGCAAGCGATTGAAACTGCTCGTTTTTGGCAACAAAATCGGTTTCCGAATTGAGCTCAATCACCGCGCCCTTCTGGCCGGAAATGGCGACCGCAATCAGCCCATCGGCGGCAATGCGCCCGGCTTTTTTCGCCGCCTTGGCCTTGCCTTGCTTACGCAGCAAATCTTTGGCTTCTTCCATGTTGCCGCCGCTCTCGTTTAAGGCTTTTTTGCATTCCATCATGCCTTCGCCGGTGAGTTCGCGTAGCTCTTTGACTTGTTGTGCTGTAATCGCCATGGGAGGCTCCTCCTTTTGTGATAGATTCTCTATTAGACACTGTTATGTCATGATCATAACACGAGGTTTACTCGGAAATGGGATGGATACAAGGCAAAAATCGCAGCAAGTAGCAGGACTACCTGCAAGATTTTTAACACTGTAGACGCCCATTTCCGGCAAATCCTTTAGGAGCGGGGGTATTTTGAGTGGAAATGGTACATTTCTCTCTTAAAGAGAGACACTCTTCTGCGCTTGAAATGTACCATTTCCTCTTCAAAATCTCCTCCGCCCTCGCATTGTGATCATGATATAACGGTGTCTAGGGGTAATGGGCGATTGGAGTTGCAGGTTGCAGGTTGTAAGTGCTCCGTGTTCGGGGTTCTGTGTTCCGTTCTGTTGTCATTCTCGCTTAAGGCGGGAATCTAGGGGCCAGGATGTAAGGAGGTGATGGTCTGGATTCCCGCCTTAAGCGAGAATGACATGCTTTGTAGCGCATGATGACGATGTCTAACACCGCTCTTTGAGCCTTCGATAAAGCGCCTCAGCCGCGGCGTGGTGCTGCATCAGGCTACGTTCTACGTAACGGAATTGGGCAAGCTCCTCCTGCGTGGGTACATAATGCGGGTCCTCCAGATAAGCAAATGCGATATCCATGGCCTGGCGCATCAGCTCTAACGTCTCTTCTATTGGTCGAGAAACAGGCAGCATGGCGGTTTCCTTGGGTGCGGAGCAAACAAAACGACACCCGTGCGTTATGCACAGGTGCCGGGGTGTTCAAAAACTATACCCAGATAGCCGCAGCGCTTTTAGCCGCAAAGCCTATTCTATCACGCCGCCACCCCGACTGATGTGTCGAGATAGCAGTTTAATAACAGCAGATGCTCCTGCTGCTGGGTAAGAGGTTTTGACGCCCCGAAGTTCTATGAACTCTAGGCGCTATTAGAACGTCTTTTACGTTGCAGGTCAACAGCCTGTGCGTGTAGGTGGCTGGTACGGGTTGGTGAGTGGTGACTGGTAATTGGGGGTTGGTGTGTTCCGTGTTCGGTGTTCCGTTCTGTTGTCATTCCCGCGAAAGCGGGAATCTAGGGGCCAGGATGTAAGGAGGTGATGGTCTGGATTCCCGCCTTCCCCCTATGCTAAAGCTTCGGAGGACAGGTCGCGGGAATGGCAGGGTTTTAAGTGCACCCCCTCACCCGGACACTACGTGTCCACCCTCTCCCCCGGAGGGGAGAGGGAATA
>JANQHP010000136.1 GCA_028282625.1 Rickettsiales bacterium
GCAGGGCGAGCAGGGCCTCCTGCGCCTCCTGCACGATGCCTACCCGGAAACCTCTATCCCTACCAAAAAAGCCTTTTACCTCATGGTGTATGAGGGCAAAAAGAAGGAACCGGTCCAGCGCTATGTGTTTGAAGTGGCGGCCTGCGAAGATGGCGGCGCGGAGATCCGTTACCACCTCAATACGCACATAAAAACACCGCCAAACACTGAGAAGCAGGGGTTTTTCAGCGCCAAAGTGGCCCTTTCCCGCACGCCTAAGCCTCCGCGCCCTGAAAACGCCACAGAGGAATGAAGCGTGTGGCGTAAGCGTGCACCACGCTGCTGCGCAGGGGTATAAGTTTTGTATATACGATTGATTTTTCAGCCAAAAAAGCGTAAGCTTTTCCTGTTTATTTGAAGGCAAACCCTATGGCAGAAACCAAAGCTGCCACTAAAGTACGTGCGCTCTTGCTTGAGCTGCTGGCGCCACAAGGGCTCTCTATCACGCCTGGCACCGATTTTCTGGACAGCCAAGACCCAGGCCAACCAGGCGACCGGCCTGCCACTTCCTCGCTGACCCTAACGTCGAAAGTTGGCAGCCCTCTCCTGTGCGGCTCAGGGGGTAGCAAGGTCTTAACCACAGCCCATTGATCGCAAGGCAGCTTTCGTGTATGCTTGAACCCGCACGGATATGAAGGAGTGTAGGTAATGGGTTGGTTGGTTTTAGCCGGCATTGTTTGTTTGGTCACGCTGGCCAATATTTTCTTAAAAAAAGCCGACGGCTTTACGCATCTTGGTCCTCTGCTTGTGGGCCTTTTGTTGCTGAACATCGTCAATATCGGCTTTGCCTATGTTTACAAATTCATCCCCATGAGCACCGCCTTTGTGATCAGTGCTGGCAGCGTCACCGCTTTGCTTGTTCTGGTGGGATGGTGGTGCTTTGAGGAGCGTGTTACCTGGCAGCACATGCTCTATATCGCGCTGATTATAATCGGCTGCATCGGCCTAAAGATGGAAGGGGTGGTGAAGTAAGAGATCCACGACCTCCCACTTCTCCCCTTGCAAAACACTTGCGGGCTGTTAGAGTCCTTCCACCAAGCTCAAGCACCCTGAAGCATTAGGAGGCCCTCATGATGCAATATCGCAAAAAAGATTTCTTGATTACCTCGATTGTCGGTCTCTTGATTGTGGCGGCGGCTGCCACCCTGCTTTTCCTCTTTATGCGCAGCGACGCCAACGCCAACAAGCATGGCTGGAAAACCCTTTGCGCCGAGGAGAGTAAGCCCGAAACGTGCCGGATCAACCACCGCATTGTCGCGCAGCAAGAGGTGGATGGCACCACCACCCCCATCGGTAATCTTCTCAACCTGAACGTGCTCTATGTGCAGGAGCAGCCTTCGGGCACACGCGTGCCTTATATGAGCCTGCAGCTGCCGCTTGGGCTGGATTTGCGCCCCGGTGCCGTCCTCCGTATTGATGAGACCGAAGAGATCAAGCTGCAATATCTGCAATGTACCGTGAATGGCTGCGAAACCTCGCTCAGGCTCAGCCCCGCCCTGATTGATCAACTCAAACGAGGCAAGCATATCTTTATCGGCGTGCGGCCCTGGGGTACTGAAACCACCACCGTCATCACGGTTTCCCTGCTCGGCTTTACGGCCTCCTTTGAAGCGCTTTCTTAATGTATATACACTGCAACCCTGTGTTGCATATGCCCCTCTTTCATGTATCCAAACTGTGTTAAAAATGCAACAGGTAAGAAAAATATCGAAGGGCCCTGTCGATTTTGTTTTATTTCGTTTGAAGCATGTATTACGAAATGGTAATCGCATGAAAGGTGCAAAATCGTGAAATGATTCTGCTGCCTGTAACGAAAACATGTTTGCAAACCGAATACTTTACTTTTTTAACTGACCTTATTTTATTTTTTTCAATCAAGTCGAGGGACCTTACTTATGTCACGTAACTTCAAAACATTACGAACCGCTCTTCTAACCGGCGCTTCCGTTGCAACCATTTCTATGTTGTCTGCTCCTGCATTCGCAACAGAGGTCACAAATAATGACACCTTCACGGCAACCGATGCTACCGGCTTGGTTGAATCCAATGAGGCAGGTGCCATTGGCGTTACAGTTAATAGTAACAGTGGGGCAATCACTCTTGGTGCGGATGCCACAAACTCTGTGGATGTCACACAAGCAGGTGGTGCTACCGCGCTGACGGTTAACGTTACCACGTCTGGTGTGGCAAATGGCGTGATCTTCGCCGGTGACGTGGATGCAGGCGGTAACGCGGGCGACACCATCGTGATCAACGCGACCAACGACAACGTAACCTTCCAGGGCAATATCAGCTCTTCTGTTGGTACCACCGCGGCCGACATCAATCTCGGTAACGGCACCAACGCGACGGTAACAATGACCGTGGATACGGCGAACAATGAAAACCTGACCATTGAAGGTGTGATTGATGCTGCGGGTGCGGGCGATACAGTCACCTTGGCCATTGCCAACAGCGACAGCGGCAACGCCAACACGGTTAAGTTCAACTCTGCTATTGGTGGCAATGAGGCACTGGACGCGGTGACCATCGGTGCAAACACCACGGCTACCTTTGATGAAACCATCGCGGCCACGAAAGTGACTGTTTCCTCTGCGAACACCACTACGTTCACCAAAACCATTACCGGTGCACTGGATATCGCAGCCGATGGCACTATCGCACTTGGTGCAAATGCTAAAGTGAGTGGCGCGATCGACAACACCACTGGCTCAGATGGCGCGGGTACCGTGACCATGACCAACGCCACTGGCGGTGTCAATTTCGGCGGCGCGATTGGTGCGACCAATGCACTGAAAGCCTTCACCGCGGAAGCTAACGGTCAAGCCGTGACCTTTGCAGGCGACTTCAACGCGCAAACCATTACACTGAACGACGCGGGCACGTATAACCTCAACGGTGACACCACCGGTGCGGTAAATGTCACAGGCGCTTCTACGGTAAATGTGGCCGCCGACAAGAAAATTGTGGGCTCTTTGACCACCGGTACAGATGGCCAAGGCACACTGGTCTTCGCGACTGCGACGGCTGATACCACGCTGGTTAGCGGTGCGATTGGTGCGAGCGGCGGAAACGCACTGCTGGCCACCACCATCAACACAGGCGCTGGCGTGACCTCCACACTTGGCGGCACGGTGGATTCTCGTACCGTGACCATCGCAGGTACCGGTACAGTAGCCGCTACCGACGATATCACAGCAGTGACCAAAGTGGACTTTACCGGTGATGCTACCTTAACCGTGGCGGCCAACAAAAAGATTGTGGGTAACCTGGATGCCGGTGGCAACCAAGGTACGGCGACTTTTGCGGCCACCACAGCCGATACCGTTCTGGTGAGCGGCACAACGGGTGCTTCCAACGCGATTAAGGCGGTGAATGTAGCGCCTGCAACCGGTGTGACTGCAACCTTCACTGGTGCCTATGATGCCACTACCACCACGCACTCTGGTGCGGGTACGGTAGCATTCGGCAACACAGTGGCTGGTGCGGTAAACATCTCCGGTGGCGGTACGGTGACCTCTGCTGGTGCGATCACCGGTACTGTGGATAACACAGGCACGGCTGGTACAGGTACGTTGACTCTGGCAGCACAACAAGGTGTGAGTGGCGCGATTGGCGGCACAGCAGCACTGGCAGCTGTAAACTCTGATAGCACCGGCGGCACCACCGCATTTGGTGGCGCGGTCACAGCAACCACTATCACGGCCGGTGGTACAGGCAATACTACCTTCGCAGATGATGTGACCGGTACACTGGCGCTCTCTGCCAATGGTACGGTGACTGTTGCAGCCGATAAGAAAATTGTTGGCTCTGTGACCAACACAGGCACGACTGCTGAAGGCACCTTGACCTTCGGTACGTCTACCACCGATACCACACTGGTAAGCGGTAACATCGGTGCAACCGGTGCTACGCTGGGTACAGTGAATGTGGATTCAGGCTCTGGTATCCGTAACACCATTGTTGGAAATGTATTTGCTACAACAGTGAATCTTGACGGTACCGACGGTACGGGTATCGCTGACTTCCAAGGCAACATTACCGGTAACGTAGCCATTGCAGCAGATGATGCCATCTTCGAACTGGGTGGCACGGGTGCACAGACCGTTTCTGGCGCTGTCACCGTTGCAACCGACAACGAAGGTACCATCAACGTGACCAACACAGGTGGCACGGTGACCTTCCAAGGTGCGGTGGGTGTCAATGCAGGCAACAACATCAAGGCTGTGACGTTGGCTGCTAACACAACTTCCGTGTTTGATTCTACTTTGGATGCTGAAACGCTCACGGTAAACGGTGCAGCTACTTTTGATGGTGCAGTCAATGTGGGCACCGATCTGGTGCTTGGCAATGGCTCGACCATCCAGGTGGGTGATTCCATCGCCAACGGTGCGTCGCTGATCACTCCAGCCGCTTCGGCGACTGACTTGGCCGGCAACACCGTGAACATCTTGATGAACGGTAAACTGACCGATGGCCAAAGCGTGATCGTTGTTGATGGTGGCTTTGCTAACGTCTCCAACGCGACCTTTACCGTGTCGGATACCGGTCTGTTTGACTACACGGTCGTGACCGACGGTTCCGGTGCTGGTGATGCCAACGACATCGAGGTACAGGTTTCTGCCCGTACCGCTGCTGGCGTGGCGACTAATCTCGGTATCACGTCATCCGATGCAAATGCACTCATCCGTGCGAATGCGGACGTGCAGGCAGGTGCTGACACAACTGGCTTTGCCGCACTGAACACGGCCCTGAATACAGGCGGTGCCACGGCGAAAACTGCGGCACAGCAAGTCGGTGTCCAAACCGATACGCTGGATGCGGGCGTGAACGCGCTGATTGCAACCGGTCAAAGCTTCAACAACATCACGTCGGATCGTTTGTCTTCCCTGCGGGGTACAAGCGGTGTGGCTTCTGGTGACGGTAATCTGGATCGTGCCGCTTGGGTGAAAACCTTCGGTGTGATCGCAGAGCAAGAAGCACGGGGTGGTCATAGCGGTTACGATGCGAATACCTACGGTGTAGCCTTCGGTGTGGACAAAGAAGTCCGCGAGGGTGTGCGTATCGGTGCTTCCTTCGCTTATGCCAACACGGATGTGGATGGTGATGGCGCGGGTAACTCCCAGCTGGATATCAACTCCTACCAGGGTAGCATTTACGGTGACTACACTACCGATAAGTACTATGTGGAAGGTTCGATTGGCTACGGGATGAACAATTCCGATACCAGCCGTATCGTGAACTTCGGTGGCCTGAACCGTGTTGTAAGCGGTGACTACGACACCAACCAGTACATGGTAAGTGTTGCCGGTGGCATGCCACAAAAGCTTTCCAACGGTGTGGTCTTCACACCCACAGCTGGCTTGGCGTGGACACATCTGGAAGGTGATACCTACACCGAAACCGGTGGTACTGGCTTCAACCTCACCGTGGATCAAGACGACCACGATGCATTCATTGCTTCTGTGGGTGCGAAATTCCACAAGGATATGGACCACAATGGTGGCATCCTGACTCCGGAATTGCGTCTTGGCCTCAACTATGACCTGATCGGCGATGAAGCAGCGGCTACAGGTACCTACGCCGGTAGCACCACAAGCTTCCTCGTGGAAGGTGCGGATGCACAAGAGTTCGGTGGCAACATTGGACTTGGCCTGAACTTTGACAACGGTCAATGGTCTTTCGGTGTGAACTACGATGCAGATATCAAGTCTGACTATCTCGGACATGAAGCATCGCTGCAATCTCGCTTCAAGTTCTAATTGCTGAAGTCGCTTTAATCCGAAGGGAGCCCCAATCCGGGGCTCCCTTTTTCTTTGGTTTTTCCTTCTACTCAAGGCATTTTATTCTTATGATTGCTGCAACCGATTACGATACCATTCCCTATCCAAGCCACGCCTACCGCTATAGCGTGCCAGAAAATATTGCGGCCATTGCCCAGATTTTTTCCCTTCCAACTGCGGATATTCATCATGCGCGTGTATTGGAGCTAGGCTGCGCCTCCGGAGGGAATCTTTTGCCGCTGGCGCTCCGTTTTCCTGAGGCAGATTTCACTGGTATCGACCTTTCTTCCAAGCAAATTGAGCAGGCCACCGCATTAGCTGAACAATTTGGCTTGAAAAACATCACCTTCAAGGCGGAGTCGATTACCGATTTAGACCTTCAAGACCAGCATTTTGACTACATCATTGCCCATGGCGTCTATTCATGGGTCCCCAAAGAGGTGCAAGAAGCGATCTTACGCGTGTGTAACCAATATCTATCGGACAAAGGGTTGGCTTTTGTGAGCTATAACACCCTGCCGGGTTGGAACGCGGTGCGCACCGTGCGTGATATGATGCTGTACCACACCCAGCCATTTGAAACGCCGGAAGAAAAAGTAAGCGAGGCACGCAAGATGCTGCACTTTGTCTCTGAAAATATTCGTGCAGAAAAAGGGCCATATAAGCAAATACTTGAGCAGGAAATTGCCACATTGAAAAATGCAGACGATAATTATTTGCTGCACGACCATCTGGAATATATCAACGACCCTTGCTACTTCCACAGCTTTATGGCGCAGGCCGAGGCACATGACTTAATGTATGTGGCCGATGCTGATCTTCCGGCGATGTATCTGGGCAACCAGACCGCGCAGGCTGCAGAAACCCTGACGCATATTCCTGATATTGTACGCCAGGAGCAATATATTGATTTTATCAACAACCGGCGCTTCCGGATGACCTTGCTGACCAAGAAGGGGCGGGAGTTTACGCGCAATGTGCAGCCTGATGTGCTCCAGGACTTGTATCTTCTGCCGAATTTTGCGCTGAAAGAGCCCTTGAATCTTGAGGCGTTAGAGGCCATAGAGAACCTGGATTTGGTGGCAAAACGTGACCCTAGTGTGACCGCCACCATCAAGGGCCATGCGCTATGCTGTTGCTATGTGGCACTTTTGCGTGCTGCACCGCAAGCGCTTAGCGTGCGTGAGATGATCGAAGAGGCGAAGAAACTCGCACCCAAGGCGGAGCTCGAAGCGATAGAAACCGACCCTTCGCTGCTGCGTCTCTTATTTGGCGGTGTGATTGCGGTCACCGCGGCCAAGCCGCATTGTGTGACCACCATCTCTAAGAAGCCGGAGGTCTTTGTCCTGGCAAGGAAACAGGCGCTGAGTCAGCATAAAGTGACCGATTTACGTCATGAAACCATTATCCTGTCGGACAGCCAGCGGGTTATCATCCAATATGTGGATGGCAAGCATGATTTGGAGGCCTTGGTACAAGCGGTTCGCGCGCATATTCAAAAGGGTGAGCTCACGATTACGGCCAACGACGCACCCATCACGCTGGAAGATCCACATGCGGACACGCTGCTGGAGCAATATCTGCAGCAACAGTTGCAGTTCTTCATGATCAATGGGCTCCTGATCCAGTAAGTGCCATGCGTGTTCTTGCTGCCATACTATGCTGCACCTTGCTTGCGTCGTGTATGGTGGCACACACGCCCATGGTACGCTTTGAACATGCGCGCGACATTGCCACGGCGCACGGGCTGGCCCCTATCTCTTTTCCCAGCAGCTATTTTGCGCTGGCAGGCTTTTACAAACACACCAAGGAAGAGGATTTTCCTGTCATTTATATTGAAGGCGATGGCTTTGCCTGGATCGATCGTAACACCCCCTCTCCCAACCCCACACCCCGTTTTCCTGTGGCGTTAAAGCTGGCGGCCGTTGATACATCGGATGCCGTGTTTTACCTTGCAAGGCCCTGCCAATATGTCACTTTTGGTACCGAATCCCTATGCGCCCAGCGCTATTGGACCAGCCACCGTTTTGCACCAGAAATTCTCACCTCCTACCACAATATCCTTGATACCATCAAAACAGCCTATGACGCGAAAGGTTTCCATCTGGTCGGCTTTTCCGGAGGGGGTGCCATCGCCACCTTGCTTTCGCAAGCGCGCGAGGATGTGGTGAGCCTACGCACCGTGGCGGGCAACCTGGATCATGTTGCACTGCACAATCATCACAAGGTCAATCAGCTTCACCCGGCCTCTGCGAACCCTTACGACCAAGCAGGAGCGCTGGTAGATATGCCGCAAATCCACTATTCCGGTGGGAAAGATCGCGTCATTCCAAGCTGGATCTCCTACCGTTTTGCACGCAAATTCGCCGCCTCTCATTGTATTAAAACCCACATTGTACCCGGTGCCACGCACACAGGCGATGCCTGGCAGGAGGCGTGGAAAAGCCTGCATCACACCCGGCCTGAGTGCGGCGCGCAGCCTTAAATCGATCATGCTCTTTCCCGTTATTTTGTCCGGTGGAAGCGGTATGCGCCTGTGGCCTATGTCACGTCAAAACTATCCCAAACAGTTTCTTTCACTGGAAGCGGACACGCGAAGCCTGTTCCAACAGACGCTGCAGCGGCTGGAAGGGCTTGCGGCAGAGGATCCGCTGATTGTGACCCATGAGCGGCTGCAATTTCATGTGATCGATCAACTTAAAGCGATGGGATATCAGGACCCCACCATTCTTTTGGAGCCAGAAAGTAAGAACACGGCAGCTTCCTGCCTTTTGGCCGCTTTTGCTGCGCTGCAGCATCACCCGGATGCCTGTCTGTTAATTCTGCCTTCGGACCATCTTTTGCACGATACCCGCGCGCTGCAGCAAGCCATCCGCACGGCCTACAGCCTTGCCCAAAAAAAGGGCATGGTCACGTTTGGGGTGGAACCAACCTATCCTGCCACGGGCTTTGGCTATATCCGTGTTGAAAAAGAAGCACTCCGGCAACACAAGCCTGCCTATCCGGTGGTCCAATTCACGGAAAAACCGGACCAGGCTACTGCCAAAAATTTCCTAAAACAAGGAGGGCATTATTGGAATTCCGGCATGTTCCTTTTTCACGGCCAGACCCTGCTTGAGGTGGCAAAAACCCACTGCCCGGAGGTGTTGCACTATACCAAAGCCGCGTGGGAAGGTGCGAAAAAAGAGGGCAATCTGCTGTGGCCGCAGAAAGAAGCCTTTGCACGCTGTCCTCATATTTCGATCGACTACGCCATCATGGAGAAGGTGCAAGAGGCCCACCTCATCCCGCTTCGCTCGACGTGGCAGGATGTTGGGAACTGGGAAAGGCTGTGGCAAACCATGGAGCAAGATGCAAACGGCAATCACTTGCAGGGGGATGTGTATACGCAGGATGTTTCCGGCAGCATTGCCAGGTCTGATGATGGGTTGCTGGCACTGCTTGGGGTCCAGGATATCGTTGCCATTCAAACCAGAGATGCGACTTTGATTGCGCCCAAGCACCGCGCCGAAGAGGTCAAAGATTTGGTGGCCTCGTTGCAAGAAAACGGGAGGAAAGAGTGTCAGGATCACAGCAAAACCTATCGCCCTTGGGGGAGTTACGAAAACCTGGTGCAGGCTCAAGGCTTTAAGGTCAAGCGGATTATTGTCGACCCAGGCCAGCGCCTCTCCTTGCAGATGCATCGCCACCGCGCTGAGCATTGGGTGGTGGTCAAGGGTAGGGCCAACATCACGCGCGGCGAGGAAATGTTTGAACTCACCGAGGACGCCTCGACCTATATTCCTGCTGGGACCAAACACCGGCTTGAAAACCCAGGTGCCACGCCGCTGGAGATCATCGAAGTCCAATCTGGCCGCTACCTGGAAGAAGATGACATCGTACGATTGGACGACGCGTATGGACGAAAAACGCTCGACTTAGACACATAAGGCCCACGCCACATTGCTAGGCTATTTATGCGATAGCCGCCAATCGGTAACGACCCGGCACCTCCAGCACTACACGCCCCTGTTTTGCGATATGTACCTGCAGTTGCACCGCAAGCGTACCACGTTCTGCCTGCGCAAGGGTAGCCTGAAGCGTGGCCAACGCTTTGAGATAGTCCGGGCTGCCATCTGCCTCCAACGTGACCTTATATACAGGCGATTGGGTGGCAAGCCAGTCGTCTAGCAGCTGTATTTTTTCTGCCACCAGGCGAATGCCGCCCTCATCCCGCCGCACCTCGGTTTGCACATGCAGCGGCTGCCTGGTTTCCAGCAGCGGGCGGATCTCTTGCAGCAAATTTTCTTCAAACAACCCGATCTCCAGCGTGCCGGTCGGGTCACTCAAATACAAATACCCAAAGCGACGATGGCCCGCCGAACGGTAATTCACCTTATGTGCCATGCCGGCCACTTGCGCCGCGCCGCTACCTTTCACAGAACTTTTTTCCAAATCCTGTATCATTCGAATACCCGTGCTGCCAAGTTCGAGCCTGTAGGCATCCAGCGGATGACGATTGAGGTAAAACCCGATCGCTTCCCACTCATGCTGCAGTGCCTCTTTCAGTGGCCAAGGCTCCAACGGTGGTAAAGGAAGTGGCGGTGCCACGCTACTGCCATCCTCGGCACTAAAGAGGCTCGTTTGCTTGGAAGCCCGCTCCTCATCTGCGGATTGCGCGTATCGCGCGATGGTCTGCGCCCCCTCAAACACCTGCCGACGCACATGCCCAAAACCATCCAGCGCGCCTGCCTTGGCCAGCCCCTCCATCTGGCGCTTGTTGATGCTTTTCGCACCCACGCGCCACGCCATATCCGCGAGCGAAGCAAACGCACCTTCCTGCTCGCGCTCTTGCACCAAGGCTTCCATGGCAGTCAATCCCACCCCTTTAAGCGCCCCAAGCGCGTAACGGATCGCTTTTTGATGCGGTGTGTTGTGCGCCTCTTGCTGCTCTTTGCTCATATCCTCCACCGCAAAATGCGCGCGGCTATGCTGCACATCGGGCGGCAACATCACAATCTGTTGCCGGCTGGCCTCATCCTTAAACACCTGCAGTTTATCGGTATCGCCAATATCCAGATTCATACACGCCGTTAAAAACGCGACCGGATGATTGGCCTTCAGCCACGCCGTTTGGTAGCCGATCAAGGCGTAGGCGGCGGCGTGCGACTTGTTAAAGCCATAACCCGCGAATTTCGCCACCAGGTCAAAAATACTGCTTGCCTGCGCCTTGCCTACGCCATGTTGCACCGCACCTTCCACAAATTGTGCCCGCTGCGCGTCCATCTCCGCCTTGATCTTTTTGCCCATGGCGCGCCGCAGTAAATCCGCGCCGCCCAGGCTGTAGCCTGAAAGCACCTGCGCAATCTGCATCACCTGCTCCTGGTAAATCATGACGCCGTAGGTTTCTTTTAAGATCGGCTCGAGTTTCGGATGCAAATAATCGGGCTTTTCCTTGCCATGCTTGCGCGCAATGTAGGTCGGAATATTTTCCATCGGCCCCGGGCGATAGAGCGAAATCAGCGCGATCAAATCATCGATCGAGTCTGGCCGCATCTTGCGCAGCGCGTCCCGCATGCCGGCGGATTCCATCTGGAACACACCGACCGACTCGCCGCGGGTCAGCATGGCGTAGGTTGCCGGGTCATCCAGTGGAATCTGCGCAATGTCGATCTCCTGCCCGCTGGCGCGAATCAATTGGCAGGCCTTATCAATAATCGTCAGCGTTTTAAGCCCCAAAAAGTCAAACTTCACCAGCCCCGCCATTTCCGAATATTTCATCGAATATTGCGTGGTCGGAATGGCGGAGCGATGGTCGGTATAAAGCGGGATATGCTCCATCAGCGGGTCGCGCCCAATCACCACACCGGCGGCGTGCGTCGACGCATGGCGATACAGCCCCTCCAGCTTCAAGCCAATATCGAGGAGCTGCGCGATCTGCTCATCCTCCTTGCCCGCGCGCTTGAGCTCCGGGTCCAGATCAATCGCCTCCTGCAGCGTAATCGGGTTCGCCGGATTAAACGGGATCAGCTTACAAATCCCATCCACCTGATTATACGACATCTGCAACACGCGCCCCACATCGCGGAGCACCGCACGTGCCTGCAATTTCCCAAAGGTGATGATTTGGGCCACGCGGTCCTTGCCATATTTTTCCTGCACGTAAGCAATCACCTCATCGCGGCGCTCCTGGCAAAAATCGATATCAAAATCCGGCATGGAAACCCGCTCCGGATTCAAAAACCGCTCAAACAGCAAGCCAAAACGCCGTGGGTCCAAATCGGTAATCTGAAGTACCCAGGCTACCACCGAGCCAGCACCCGATCCACGACCAGGGCCGACTGGAATATGTTGGCGTTTGCTCCAGCGGATAAAGTCCGAGACAATCAAAAAATAGCCCGGAAAATCCATCTGGGTAATGACCCCAAGCTCATAGTCCAACTGCGCGCGGTAGGGCTTGGCCAGCTCTTCTTTCTCTGCCTCACTCAGTGCTTTGCCAAGCACCCGCTCCTGCTCAGGAAACACTTGCTGCTTAAGCCGAAGGGTGAGGCCTTCCAGCGCTTCCTGCTTTAAAATATCGGCCTCGCTCTGTTCGCTCTCCTGGTAACAACGTGGCAGCATCGGCGCGTGGCTTTCGGGCATAAAGGCACAGCGCTGCGCAATCACCGCGGTATTCTCCACCGCCTCCGGCACATCGGCAAAGAGTGCGCGCAGCTGCCGATCGGGTTTAAAAAAATGCTCCTTGGTATAACGCGGCCGCTCTTCCTCCGAAACATACCGCCCGCTGGCAATACAAATCAGCGCGTCATGCGCCATATGCATGTCACGGGTGGCAAACATCGCGCTGTTGGTCGCGACCAGCGGAATCTCTTCTTTCATCGCCAGCGCCATCAGCGCCTCCTCCACCGCGCGTTCCTCTTCCAGCCCGTGGCGCTCCAGCTCGATATAAAGCCGTTCGTGAAACAGGGTCTTTAACGTGGCCACGAGCTTGCCCGCCCGCACTTGCCGCTTGTGCGCACAATGCTGCGCGAGCAAGCCCTTCGCACCACCGGTGAGGGCAATCAGTCCCTCGGTGTGTCCTTTAAGCTCCTCCAGATGCCGCGTGGGGTGATGCGGATCATCGCCTTCTAAAAACGCCTCGCTTGAGAGCTTGAGCAAATTGGAGAACCCGGTTTCATTTTGCGCCAGCAGCACCAACGGTCCTTCGGTCTCGCCGTCACCGACCATCAGCGTGATGCCCATGATCGGTTGGATACCCTCCTTGGCGGCGGCCAAGGCAAATTCCAGCGCGCCAAAAAGATTCCCGCTATCGGTCAGCGCGACGGCAGGCATCTGGTTTTGCTTCGCAAGCGCAATCAGCTCTTCCATACGCAACGCGCCCTGCAACAGGGAATAGGCGCTATGCGTGCGCAAATGAATGAAAGGAGTAGGCAACAAACACTCTTTCTTACAACATAACTTCACCATGTGGTAGGGGAGGAGGGACTTGAACCCCCGACCAAGGCGTTATGAGCGCCCTGCTCTAACCACTGAGCTACTCCCCCATCGCACGATGCTTCTGCCAAAAAGCGGGCAGAACCTTGCTTATACGCCATCACGTCCCATCCTTTCAATTCTTTTCCTGTTCTTTTATGGTGCGTGAAGCAGCGCTTGCGGTGAAAGTTTTCTTCGGGCGTTACTTTCATGGCACATGAGGGCACACAAAAAAGAGACAAAAAATCGCACGCATTAAGAGATCATTAATCTCTCTTTGATAGAATAAGAAGGTTTGCTTGTTTGTGGTTGGGTTGACGTGGTTTTTTTAAAGGGCTTATCTCTTTAAAAAATGGCGTGAATCAAACCGCGAACGTACCGGGGCCTCAAGCCTCGCCATTTCCACCGCGTCTCTGCCTCCGGGCTTGGGATGCGTTCAACTGTATCAGCCAAGCTGGTGCATCCACTATCGGGCAGCGCGAGCTGTTCGTCTATTCCGGAACGAGAAGGAGGAAATCATGCTCTTTCGTTCCATTGTGTTACTGTTTTTGGTGCTCTTTGGGTTTCAGGCCTTGGCCGATGAACGCCTCACGGTCGAGAATGATTTCTTGATCGAAGATGGCGACTATGTCGTCGAGGCTCTCAACGTGGAAGACGACCCGGAAAACCCCGGCCAGCTGATGCTGGTGCCCGTTCCTTGCAAAGACCTGGAGGGCGGGGGGTTGGAATGTGGCTATCACATTCCCGATTCGGAGGTCAAATTCTCTATCTCTATGCTGACCTATAAGCATAAAGAATTCCCTCACCTGCAAGTCTGGAAATGGAGGGAAGTCGGAGAAGGTGAGCATATCGTCACGTTGTTTGGTATGCCAAAAAAAGTCGGAGATTTGATTTTCGATGATCTGGAGCGCAGCAGTGAGTTGCTTTCAGACGGTTCTTTTGGCATCGAAGAAAGCAAGGCCATCTTGCAGCGTAACGGTATCGGGACTGGCTGGATTGTTATCTTTACGATGATCGAAAGGTCAAAGAAAAAGATGCGGTCTGGACTCGCCCGCGACCGGCAGAATACAAAAGCCTTTGTTATTCTGCCCGATACACCAGAAAACAGAGCACGGCTGTTCTACTCTGTGGAATAGCCGACGGGAGGGCGCGCATCTGCTTCGGCAGTGCGTGGCCTCCCGCCACCTCATTTTTTGATAGCGGCTTGGAAAAACAGGCCCTTATGATAAAATGAGATCACCACAAGGAAACGCATAGATGGATGCAGCCTTAATAGAGACTTTAGAGCGCGATTTTATCGGGCAAGGACGTGGCAAATTTGCGCGGCTTTCCGAGATGTTTTCTGATGCCGCGCTGCAGGATATCGGCTATGTGAGCGTTGAGGGCATCTGGCAGAAGAAGGATGGCTTTGAGACGAAGGAAGCCTGGGTGGGTAGCGCCAGTGATGTGCAGGCCGCCGATGCGATGGAAGCCTATATCAACAAGGCGCGCGAGCAGCTGGCCCAGCGCCTGACCAATCAGGGGCAAGACCCCAGCATCCTGGCGCTGATGGACCAGGCGGCACTGGAAGAAAGCTTGTTTATCCGTGGTGCGCGCGGTACCGAGCAGCGTGGGCTGGACCAGCTGATGCCGCACGAGGTGCAGAATGCAAGCCTGGAACGCCGCGAGCAGGCAGCAGAAATAGAGGCTTCCACCGCCCTTGCCGCGCAAGAAAATGGCGTGGAACCCACGCAGGCCGCCCTTGCAGAGATCAATTTGCAAGAGCTGGATCTGGCCCCGCTAACAGCCGTAGAACCACAAAAAACGGCGCCTATGGCAGCACTGCCCGCAGAAGAGCCCTTGCCCGAATTGCCACCCAATAGCGTGCGTGGTGCTTCTGCGGGCGAGCCAGAAATACGAGAGAGCGCCCGGATGGTGAATGGCAAAGCATCGGAAGAAATAAGGAGTGTAGAAGAAGCGTCCTTAAGCGATGGTCGGACTATGGACCAGCTATATGCAGGGCTTCAGGCGCAGTTTGATGAAGCATTGCAAAATGGCGGCTTGAGCGAGAAAGAGGCTCGAAAAACGGTGCTAAGGGACGTACCCGAAGATGTGGCAGTGATAGTAAACAAAACGCAGGCCGCTGTTTTTAAAGGCAAAGTGTTACAGGATTTAAAGCCTTATGCCAAAGATGCGCTGATGCCTTTGCTGGAGATGAAGAGTGTGGGTGCCAATAGCGTGAACTACAACATGCCAGGTCAAGGAGAGGGGGCTCCTTTGATGGCAGAAATACAGCTCAGTTCGATACATGGTCGCTTTTCGCCAGGAGATAAAGTGGTGTTTAGCCATTTCAAGGAGCATTGGGCCCTGCCAGATGGAAGCGATGAGGCGTTTAAAGGGATCAAGTGGGAAGGCAATACGTTTACCTTCACGCCCACCAAAGCAGCCGTGGAGCGTTACTACCCCAAGCTAACAGAAGAAGAGACAAAGACCTTGGTGCAAGAAGGTCACAGCGTGACCTTTAAGAATTTCAATCAGGAATCCTACCTTGCCTGGAAGCAGGGCATGCCTGATTTTGTCAAAGAACAGAAGCTATCTTTTTATATTGGGAAAGAGTCGATCGACATCGTCAAGGAACAAGATGAGTTTGCGAAGCTTTATCGTGATCATGGCTGGAACCAGGAGATGGCAGACAAACGCTTGAAGGATGCCCATAACGCGAATCCGTCGGAATACACTCAGTATGCAAAAGACATGGCCGCCAAAGAGGCGATGGACGGGCTGGAGATTCTTTCCATCGAGGAAAGGCAGGCAGCGCTTGTGCAAAACCGGGAAGACCGCCGCCTGATGCGCCAGGTGCGTGGGGACAATCGTGGTGAGATCGACGCCGACGGGTTTAACGTATTGCGTCAACTGATGCGGGAAGACCGTGCGGAACAACGCGCAGGCATCACCTTGATGAGTGAGGAAGGAAGTCGCGATCGCAGAGATGCGTTGCGCTTGGATAGGGAGCAGCGCCGCAGCACGTTGATTCTTGCGGATGTGCCGCAGGCGGAGCGCGACATGCTTTTTGCCCAATTGAAAGAGGCCAAGGTGCCTGCGAGCAAGGAAGAGGCCTGGGCAGATTTGCTGGCGAGGCATGAGGCCAAATACACGCAAGCCACTCCGCCGCAAAAAGAGCAAAAGCGCACCGGCATGACCGAAACCGTGGAGGAGCAATATACAAGCACCACCATCAGCCTCGGTGCGGTGCAGATGGAAGGCGCAGACGGAGCACAAATCATGGGGAAGGTCGGCATCAACCACGCTTCCAGCCTGGATATACTGGAAAAAGTGCGGCTTACTACTTCAGCCTCTGGTGCTGTGACGACGGAAATCACTGAGGAAGGTGGGATAAAAACCAGCAATCCACTGGAATATAATACGGACACGCAGGAAGGCCTCCGCGTGCGGATGCAGCTATCGCGTGACTACAACACGCTGTTTACGGATAATGCGTGGCAACTCAGCCTGCAATCTGATGCGCGCGCCACGGGCACTTCGCGTGAGCTGGAGCTAAACCACATGTGGCAGCAGCCTAACGCTAAAACCTCCTATTTTGCGGGGGTGAGCTTGCCGGGCACCTTGGAGGAAGTGGGCGGCATTTCGGAGAAAACGCAATTCGGGGCGCAGGTAGGGATGGCAAGGGATATGGCCTTCGCGCTTGGGCAAAAAGGGAATTTAGGCGCCGAAGCCGGCTGGCAAAAGCTGGAAGTCACCGAGCGCGACGGCAGCAAATCCCTGCAAGATGCCGCAAGCCTCAGTATGCAAGGTGGCTATCGCTCCAACCGTTTTGCCGCTGAAGGGAGTGCCTCGCTTCAGGCGCTGGGTGAGGAGATGGGCGACACCATGAGAACCAGCTTCCGCGGGCAGATGGCCTATCAGGCCAGCGAAAAGCTGGACTTTTTGGGTAGTGCTTCCATGACACAATACGATCCGGGCAAGGTCCATATCTACCTGGCAGGGATGCATGCCGATATCAAAGGCCGCAATATAGGGCTGTTCGGCCAGAAGACGGAGATTGACGTGCCGGGCTTTAACCAGGAGGCGACCAAAATTGGCCTGAATCTTGCCAATTTAGGGGCCCGTGGCTGGCTGAAAGATTTGGAGTGGGAGCTTGGCCACAGCACCCGCAACACGCTTCTGCCCGATGGCCGCAGCCAGGACGAGAAAAGCATGGATGTGGGTGCGACCTTCCGCTGGTAGTGGCTGGATAAAAAGAATCAAACATCCCTTTAAAATGGAACAGGCATGAGCACACGAACACGTTTACGGTTAGACAAGAATAAATCTCCGATCAAAACAGAAGGCTTTTACACCCTCGGATGGATGGTGGGTGAGATAGGGCATGAGGCC
This sequence comes from Rickettsiales bacterium, assembly GCA_028282625.1. GTDB lineage: Bacteria > Pseudomonadota > Alphaproteobacteria > Rickettsiales > UBA8987 > JANQHP01. Next base: position 17,649 of record JANQHP010000136.1, read on the forward strand.
ATGCAAAACTTCTACCCACTGCAATATCCGGAGGTGAAACCAGAGGCCTATGCAGAGCTCAAAAAAGCTGGTTTAAATGATGCCGTTCTGATTACCACCTGCGGGCGTGCCCAACTTTTTTGTAACGCGAAAGAGGGTGAGTTAACGCCCGAAAATTTTGCTAAAATATTAGGACGCTACACCAATAATGCTTCTGTTGATCTGCTGGAACAGGCCATCATAGCCCGCGGCATCGATGCCATAAATCTATTTTATGCCTCATGGATGGGTGCTACCTCTTTTGTACCAGGTGATTCTGGCATTAATGATCAATTTGAAAAACAGATAGGCCAGGCAAGCTCTAGAGTGCATGGCATCTTGGGCGAGACACTTGGGCAACTCCGCATGCGAGGTCGCCTATTGCACGATATCATGCGGCCAAATTTAAGCGTGGGGCAAAAAAAGACCTTATCTGAGGATGAACAACGCATCGCACGCTTTGAGGCACCACATGAAGGAGATGTGGTGGCACCCATGTTGCATAGCATGCCACATATTAAGAGCGTGCTTATCGTAGGCTCCGGGGATGTGGCGCAAGGTGTAATGCGTGCCTATGTTGAACAAGAAGAGCGGCCAGCGCTTGCATTTATCACCCGCTCAGACGAACAGCGTGTTAAAGTGTGCGACGAGAGGGCCTATTCTTCACTTCAACTAGAAGGCATTCATCGCCCCCATGACGATCCAGATACCGCACCTCCGCCACTGACACCAGAAGAAGTGGCAGCGTATGATGCAATTATTGTGTGTACACACGGCCATTCCCAGGAAGCACCGGCCGTCAATGATGCATCACTGGCCGCCCATAGAGCGCAGGGAAAGCCAGTGCAGGTGGTTGACCTCACCGGGCGTGGCAGCGTGAATGTGACTCCGGATGAACATGTGACGCTTACCAATTTACGTGATGTCCATCGGATGATCAAAGAAAGTCCGGTTGGTCGGGCACTAGAAGCACGTCGTCCAGAGGTCCTGGCAACCATTGCTACTTTTGTAGAGCAGCATTTTTGGCCAGAACACGCGGGTTTTGTAGAAAAAATTGCCGCCAGCCGTGCGCGTGGAGTTTCGAATACGGAGATTCAAGGAAAACAACTGAGGCAATATCTCAAAGAACTAAACATTAGCTTTGATCCTGAATGGGTACGGTGATCGCGCCAGTTGGGTACTATTCTTGCTATAAAGCCAGCAAGAGGACGTTGCTAATCGTAGCGTAGTTCGGTGGCTTTGCCGTGGAAGATGTAGTAGGAAAG
>JANQHP010000153.1 GCA_028282625.1 Rickettsiales bacterium
TATCCCGCAAAGCCGCACTAAACTCTACACTCTCAATTCTCAACTCTTCCCCAATAATCGCCTCAATCTGCTCCAAAAACCATGGGTCCCACGCCGTGACGTCCTGCACCTGCGCCACGCTCCAGCCCTCGCGGAAGGCCTGGCCAATCAGCATAATGCGTTTGGGGCTCAGCTTGGAAAGCTCCGCCTTCAAATCGCGCTCCGGTTTTTCGATGAAGCCATCCACCCCGGTTTCCAGCGAGCGCAGCGCCTTTTGCAAACTTTCAGCAAACGTGCCGCCAATGGCCATCACCTCACCCACCGATTTCATCGCGCTGGTGAGGACCGGTTCGGCCTGAGCAAATTTCTCGAAGGTAAAACGCGGAATTTTGGTCACCACATAATCAATCGTCGGCTCAAACGAGGCGGGCATGAAGGAGTTTTTTAATTGTCCCCCATCCTCGTCATACCGCGACTCGATCGCGGTATCCAGGGTAGTTTCATTTAATGGCCCCTGCTCCGGCCTACTTGCCTCCGCAATGGGCGACCTGCCTTCGGCAGGGCTCAAGGCTGGCTCGCCTTCCCCATCCTCGTCATACCGCGACTGGACCGCGGTATCCAGGCTGGATCCCGTGGTCGAGCCACGGGATGACAGAGCTACTTCTGAACCCTGCTTCCCCGCCACCACATCATTGGCCAGTTCATCCAAACTATAACCCACCGCCAGCTTGGCCGCGATTTTGGCAATCGGGAAGCCGGTCGCCTTGCTTGCCAGCGCGGAAGAGCGTGAAACGCGCGGGTTCATCTCAATCACCACCATGCGCCCGTCTTTCGGGTTCACACCGAATTGCACGTTCGATCCACCGGTTTCCACGCCGATCTCGCGCAGCACCGCAATCGAAGCATCACGCATATTCTGATATTCTTTATCCGTCAGCGTCAGCGCCGGCGCCACGGTGATCGAATCGCCAGTATGCACGCCCATCGGGTCCACATTTTCAATCGAACACACGATGATGCAATTATCATGCTTGTCGCGCACCACCTCCATCTCATATTCTTTCCAACCCAGCAGCGACTCATCCATCAGCACCTGGTTGGTCGGCGAGGCGTCCAGCCCGGAGGCCACAATCTGGTCAAATTCGGCCTCCGTATTCGCAATGCCACCGCCCGTGCCCCCCAGCGTGAAGGAAGGGCGGATGATGGCCGGCAAGCCAATGCTCTGCAACGCCTCGCGCGCTTCTTGAAGCGAGGCAACCACGGCGTTGCGTGGCACTTCCAGCCCAATGGCCGCCATCGCGTCGTTAAAACGCTGGCGGTTTTCGGCCTTATCAATCGCATCCGGGCGCGCGCCGATCATCTCCACGCCGTAACGATCCAGCACGCCGTTTTCGTGTAGCGCCAGGCTGCAATTCAGCCCCGTTTGCCCGCCCATGGTGGGCAGTAGTGCATCCGGCCGCTCTTTGGCGATAATCTTTTCCACCATCTCCGGCGTGATCGGCTCCACATAGGTGGCATCGGCCAGGCCTGGGTCGGTCATGATGGTCGCCGGGTTGGAATTCACCAAAATCACGCGATAGCCTTCCTCCTTTAGCGCCTTACACGCCTGCGCACCGGAATAATCAAACTCGCACGCCTGCCCGATGACAATCGGCCCCGCACCAATAATCAGAATGGAGGAGATGTCGGTACGTTTGGGCATGGTTACTCGCTGTAAAATAAATAATGTTGCAGTTCAAATAAGATGGGGTAGGCCATTGGGCCGCTGTGATGAAGTATTGTAAAACCAAGCATATAGATGAGCCAATGGTAGTAGACCCACAGGCCAATGCCGATCACAAGCAAAAGAGTTGCTGTTGTAATAGCCGGAATTTTCCAGGTACTCTGGCTTGTTTTTGCTGTTCTGAGGCCACCCGCATAACTCCAGATGATATAGACAATAGACACCCCCCAGAATAGCAGGAGGACGATCAGTTTTGCCATATCGGCCCAGAATTTCCTGATATTCTCAATAGAAAAAAGTTCACCGCTGTAGGGAAGGTCATGGGAATGGGTGCTCGTTAGTGCTATTAAGGCAAAGAACATGATAATATATAACAGATTACCGCCAATGCCCCACAGCCAGAAGGCCCGGCCCAGCGTTTCTTCCCCACGCCGAAACTTTCCGGCGGCCTGCCTCAACCGGCTTTTGGGTTTTTTGTCGGTGGCTTTTGGCATCAATATAAATTCTCTAGCGTGTCATCCCGTGGCCGAGGCTAGGAGGCCGAGGAGCACGGGATCTAGAAACAGGAAAAAGCAAGCAGACTTTTTCCGTCTGCACACAAGGTTTACTAACCTTGTGTGCATGCTGGATTCCGCTACAATCCGGCCTGCTTGCCGGATTCACGGAATGACACATAACGGAGCAGCCTGCTTGCATTATATTACGCCGCGTCTTCTTCTTTCAAATTGGCAGCGGCCATTTTGCCTCGATTTTCCACCAATTCGTAAGAAATGCGCTGGTTTTCATCCAAGCCTTGCAGGCCGGCTTCTTGTACTGCGCTAATATGCACAAATACGTCGTCGCCGCCTTCGTCGGGTTGAATGAAACCAAATCCTTTGGTGGGGTTAAACCACTTTACGGTTCCTGTTGCCATTGTCTTGTTCCTTTTGTTGGTGCATCGCCAGGGTATTAAAAAATTGTTCAAACAGATAAAAACTGTCACGCGGGCCAGGCGATGCCTCGGGATGACCCTGAACGGAAAAGACAGGGCATCCCTTTAATTGGATGCCCTGTATGGTACCATCAAACAGTGAGCGGTGCGTGACCTCCACATTTGAGGGTAATGCTGTATCACTGACCACAAAGCCGTGATTTTGACTGGTAATTTCCACCTTGCCGGTGCGCAGATCCTGCACGGGATGGTTCGCGCCGCGATGCCCTTGATGCATCTTTTCGGTACCGCAGCCAAGCGCGCGCGCCAACAGCTGATGCCCCATGCAAATGCCGAAAATGGGTATAAATCGCCCCTGCTCCGGACTTTCTGTCACTCGCTCTGCGGTTCCCGCAACCGCTCGTGAAGTACTGTTCTCATCATACCGCGACTTGATCGCGGTATCCAGAGAGGCTTGCTCTTTATTTGAACGTCCCTGCGAATGTTTACTAACATTCGCAATAGACTGCTCGCTCCGCTCGCGCTCAGGGCTGGCGGGGTTTCCTAACCCCGCTTCGTGTTCCTCATACCCGTCATACCGCGACTTGATCGCGGTATCCAGACTGGATCCCGTGGTCAAGCCACGGGATGACGTAGCTAAGGTGCCACTTGCCTCCAGCAACGCCTGAATCACCGGAAGCGCGTAGCGCGCCGTGGCTTCCGGGTCGCCCGGGCCGTTGGAAAGGAAAATGCCATCGGGGTTCAAACCCAACACATCCGAAGCAGAGGCCGCTGCCGGAAGCACCGTGACCCTGCATCCCACCTCGGTCAGGCAGCGCAGAATGTTGTGCTTGATGCCGAAATCCAGCGCCACGATGTGGGGGGAGGAGGGTGCTGCGGTGATACACCCCCCACCTAGCCTCCCCCCCTCAAGGGGGGAGGAAATAGAAGCAGCGCTCCCATCACTCCCTCCCCCTTCAGGGGGGAGGGTTGGGGTGGGGGTGACATCTTTTATAGAATGCCCCTGCTCCGGCCTTCTTGCCTCCGCAATGGGCGAGCGGTCTCCGACCGGGCTCAAGGCTGGCTCGCCTCCTTGTTCGCTTTCTTGTCCGCCATTCCCGTCATACCGCGACTGGATCGCGGTATCCAGCGCAGCTTTATTTACATGTCCCCCGCTCGGATTACTATCCTCGCGATAGGACAGCGCTTCCGCGCGCTCAGGGCTGGCGGGGTTTCCTAACCCCGCTTCTTGTTCCTTATATCCGCCGTTCCACCTCCACGTGCCTTCCATGCCCCAATCATGCGGCTCTTTACACGTCACAGCTTGGGCCAGCTCCATCCCTTTTAGCGAAGGGTGCTCCGCCAGTTTTTGCTGCATCTCATCCAGATATTCTTCGGTGATGCCCACCTCCGGCTCATAAAGAATCAGCGCATTTTGCGCCCCACGGGTGCGAATATGGCGGGTCAGCGCACGTGTATCCACCCCGGCAATGCCGGTCACATTTTGCTGCTTCAGCCAATCCTCCAGCGCGGTATCGCTGCGATAATTGCTGGGCGCGGTGGGCAGGCAGCGCGTAATCATCCCGCGCGCGGCCGGTTTTTTCGCCTCATGATCCTGCGCGTTTGCCCCCACATTGCCGATATGCGGAAAGGTGAAGGTAATTAACTGCCCGGCGTAAGAAGGGTCGGTCAAAATTTCCTGATAGCCCGTCATGGAAGTGTTAAAGCACAATTCGCCGATCGCCGGACCGGTAGCGCCAAAGCCTTGGCCAGGAAAAAGCGACCCATCTGTGAGCAATAAAAACGCCTGCTGCTGCGGCCACCGGCGACCCTCATCCGAAATATTCGGTTGGCCCGAAATATTCGGTTGGCTTCTCTGCATACCCTCATCCCTAGAATTTGCGTTAAACTATGGAAGCATACGGTTTTTGTCAACGGATTTTGTCAGGCACCGGCCTCTTCACCCCGCCCCTTCGCACACGAAAAAGCTGACAAGCCTCCTCGCAGGTTTTATAAGGCTTTTCTACGCGTGATCCATGTCCCCGTAGCTCAGCAGGATAGAGCAACGGATTCCTAATCCGTAGGTCGGAGGTTCGAATCCTCTCGGGGACGCCATCGTTAAAATGAAACCATTGTGCAACAGCACGGTTTTATTTTAACGATCATGTTGATTGCGAGGATTCGAACGACGTTCGACGCCGAGGCCAACAGGCCGAGACGCCATGATGCCCTTTAGGGCGAAGGAATCCTCTCGGGGACGCCATGATGTGGGCCATACGCTTGGAGGCAGATGGGCTGCATCAAGGCTACCAGGCCGATCAGCTCGCCTTTTTGCGCTTCTTCGCGGGCTTCTTTTTGGTGCCCGAAGCCGCTTTGGCGTCCAACAAGGCTGCCGCCTCTTCTAGGGTAAAAGCCTCCATATCCGCGTTTTTGGGCAAGGAAGCATTGGTTTTCTCATGCTTGACATAAGGCCCGTAGCGGCCTTCAAACAGCGCGATCTCCTTGCCAGTTTCCGGGTGTTTGCCCAGCACTTTCAGCGGCTCCACCTTGCCACGCTTGGGAGCGGGCGCTTCGGCAATCAACGTCACCGCACGGTTCAAGCCAATTTCGGTCACGCCAAGCCCTTCGGCCTCTTCCCCTTTCAGGTTAATATAGCGCCCCTGATAGCGTAGATAAGGCCCATAGCGCCCAATCCCCGCCTCAATCTTGTCGCCCGTTTCCGGGTGCGGACCCACCTCGCGCGGCAAGGCCAGCAGCGCCAAGGCCTGTATCAGTTCGATCGTTTCAAGCGGCACTCCTTTGGGCAGGGAAACACGCGGCGGCTTCGCCTTTTTCGTGCCCTCCCCACGCTGCACATACCAGCCATAAGGCCCCTTGCGCACCGTCACCTCTTCACCCGTTTCCGGGTCCTGCCCAAGCAGGCGAGGGCCGGTATCTTCCGCAGATGCCTCCTCGGCGCCGCCCTCACTGGCACGCCCTTCCAGCTTCACCGTGTGCTTGCATTCCGGGTAGCGCGAGCAGCCGATAAACGCGCCGAACTTGCCAAGCTTCAGGCTCAGCCTGCCCTCATGGCAGGCCGGGCAGGTGCGTCGCTCTTCCAGCGTTCCCTCACCAGGAAAGAGGAAATGATCCAAACTTTGATTCAGCGAGGAGATCACCTGCTTGAGCTCGTGCTCCTTCACCTCGGCGATTTTGGCAGAAAACGGCTCCCAGAACACTTTCAGCGCTTCCTTCCAGAACAGCTCGCCGCGCGCAATCTCATCCAACTCATCTTCCAGATGCGCGGTAAAGTCATATTCCACGTAACGCGGGAAAAAATTGACCAAAAAAGCGGTCACCAGCCGTCCCCGTGTATGCGGGATAAAGCGCTTCTTCTCCAGCTCCACATAGTCACGCTCCTGCAGCACCGAAAGAATCGACGCATAGGTCGAAGGCCGCCCAATGCCAAGCTCCTCCAGCTTCTTGACCAGGCTTGCTTCGCTGTAACGTGGCGGTGGCTGGGTAAAATGCTGCTTGGCTTCCGGGTTTGCCTGGTCCTTTTCGGCCGGCAACAAGGTCGCCTCTTCCCCTTCGGTTAAGGCCGGCAAACGATGCTCGCCCTCTTCTTCCTCGTCGTCTTTATCCTCATGGTAGAGGCGATAAAATCCATCAAATTTCACCGTACTGCCATGCGCTTGCAGCTGCGCCTTCTGATCCGCTGCTGTCAGCTCCACCGCTAACTGATCCAAAATTTGCGGGTTCATTTGGCTTGCCACCGTGCGCTGCCAAATCAGGCGATAGAGCTTATATTGCTCCTCGTTTAACGCGCGCCGCAAATGGTCTGGCTGGCGCATGATGCCGGTCGGGCGAATCGCCTCATGCGCTTCCTGCGCGTTTTTGGCTTTCGAGGCATAAAATCGTGGCTTTTCAGGCACATACTCTGCGCCATATTCCTTCTCAATCACCTGACGCGCCTCCGTCAGCGCTTCACCGGCCAGCGCCACGCTATCGGTCCGCATATAGGTGATCAGCCCTGTGGCCTCCCCGCCAAGCGGCACCCCTTCATAAAGCTTTTGTGCCACCTGCATCGTATGTTTCGCGGTCCAGCCGAGCTTACGCGCGGCCTCCTGCTGCAGGGTCGAGGTGGTAAAAGGCGGCTGCGGATTGCGCTTGGTCTGTTTGGGTTTTAGCGAGGTAATGCGGTAAGGCTGCCCACCAACCGTAGCCGCCGCCTCCAAGGCCTGTGCCTCATTGGCCAGCGCGTATTTATCCAGCTTTTTGCCCTCTAAATGCGTCAGCCGCGCTGAAAAAGCGCCCTTCGCGGTCTGCAAACGCGCGGTAATGCTCCAATATTCCCTGGCGGTAAAGGCCTCAATTTCCTCCTCGCGCTCGCACACCAACCGGAGTGCGACCGACTGCACCCGCCCGGCTGAGCGGCTGCCTGGCAGCTTGCGCCACAGCAAGGGCGAGAGCGAAAACCCTACCAGATAGTCCAGCGCGCGCCTGGCCTGCTGGGCGTTGACCAAATCCATATCCAACTCGCGCGGGTTGGCCATCGCCTCCAGCACGGCCTTCTTGGTGATGGAATGAAACACCACCCGCTTCACCTGCAGGTCCTTGGGCAGCGCCTTTTTGGCTGCCAGCGCCTCCAGCACGTGCCAGGCAATCGCCTCACCTTCACGGTCCGGGTCACTGGCCAGCACCAGGCTGGTGGCCTTTTTGGTCGCGTTCGCAATCGCCTGGATATGCTTCTTCGACCCATCGGAAACCTCATAATGCATCGCAAAATCCTGCTCCGGCTCCACCGACCCATCTTTGGAAGGCAGGTCCCGAATATGGCCAAACGAGGCCAGCACCTGGTAGTCCTTTCCCAGGTAGGATTGCAGCGTTTTTGACTTGGCCGGGCTTTCGACCACCACCACATGCATGGGCTTTTCCTTGGTTGAAGTAAGATCCTTTTATGCTCAAAAAAGCAAGCGAGCTTTACAGGACTCCTGCACGCAATGCAAGAGGGAGAAGGCAAGTCCGCCACATGCGTGCGCATCTTGCGCCATGCATGGTTTTGCACTAAGCTACCAAGAATATGTCCTAAAGGGCATATGGTTTGAGGATCGAAAGTTCTCACACAAACCGGCTGCACCCACGTGACGGGTGCTTTGGCGTTTTTGGCCTTCCTGTTGGGGAAACCATATGAAGCGCCCATGCTCTCGGCTTTTGGCCGGGAGGGCGATGCCTATGTCCAGGTGCCTTCAAGCACTAAAACGCATCCCACCGAGTTTGTGCGGTACTTTCGACTCCCGGCCACCAGGGGCTTTTTGATGCTCCTGGTGGTGCATGTTCACGTAAAAAAGAGGAAGCGTGATGGGTGATGATGGCAGGTTAGAAAACCAAGACATGCAAACCATGCCTCCGCATCCCGATTTTGTGGCGTTGCCGGGAGCCCTACTTCGGCGCAGTGCCATCCTTTCCATATGCTGGAGCGGCACCGAATGTACCATAGAGCTGCAGCACGGCTTCACGCATGTGTTTGTGTTTTCCAGCGTCAAAGAAAGAAACAGCACCCTCCATCAGATATTAGAACAGGGTCTAGACTTTACCTCTGACAAACGTTAGGTTGCGGTATCGATAGGGGGCAAGGCATCCAAACAACCAGCAAGATAGGGACACCATCCGATGAATCTTCACGAATACCAAGCTAAAGCCTTACTCAAACGCTACCATGTACCCGTGCCAGAAGGCAAAGCGGTGTTTTCTGCTGAAGAAGCTGCCAAGGCGGCTGCAGAGCTCGGCGGGCCGGTTTGGGTGGTCAAATCCCAGATTCATGCGGGCGGACGCGGCAAAGGCACCTTTAAGGAACATCCGGAAAGTGGCGGCGGCGTACGCGTGGTCAAAAGCGAAGCCGAAGTGGCAGAACACGCCAAGCAGATGCTCGGCAGTACGCTGATCACCCATCAAAATGCACCCGAAGGCAGTGTCGTCAATCGCCTCTATATTGAAGACGGCTCAGACATCAAAAAAGAATATTACCTCAGCCTGGTGGTAGACCGTGCGACCAGCCGCGTCGCGATCATCGCTTCGGCCGAGGGCGGCATGGATATCGAGGAAGTGGCTGCCTCCACGCCCGAGAAAATCATCACCGTGACGGTCGACCCGGTGACCGGCTTGCAAGGGCATCATGTGCGCAGCATCGCCTTTGGCCTGGGTCTTGGCAAGCCCCAGCAAAAGCAGCTCGGCAAGGTGCTTTCTGGCCTGTATCGCGCTTTTGTGGAACTTGATGCCAGCCAGGTGGAGATCAACCCGCTGGCCGCTGTGGGTGATGCCGAAGATATTGTGGCACTCGATGCCAAATTCAACATCGACGACAACGCGCTCTTCCGTCATCCCGATATCGAAGAACTCCGCGACAAGGAGGAGGAAGACCCCTTCGAGCTCCGCGCGAAGGAGCACGAGCTTTCCTACGTCAAGATGGATGGCAATATCGGCTGCATGGTCAATGGTGCCGGCCTTGCCATGTCCACGATGGATATCATCAAGCTCTATGGCGCCGAGCCGGCCAACTTCCTAGATGTGGGCGGTGGTGCTACCAAGGAGCGTGTGACCGAAGCCTTTAAGATCATCCTTTCCGACCCAGCGGTCGAAGGCATTTTGGTCAATATTTTTGGTGGCATCATGCGCTGCGACATCATCGCAGAAGGCGTCATTGCCGCGGCCAAAGAGGTGGAGCTCACCATTCCGCTGGTCGTACGCCTGGAAGGCACGAACGTCGAAAAAGGCAAGGAAATTCTTGCCAATTCAGGCCTTGCGATCATCCCGGCTGATGATCTGGGTGATGCCGCAGAAAAAATTGTGGCCGCCGTGCAAGGCAAAGCGGCCGCCTAATTTTTGATCCATACGAAGGAGCAACATCATGAAAACATTTGCATTACTCGGCGCCGCCATCGCGTTGACCGCCACATCCGCCACCGCTTTTAGTTTGGGCGATATCACCGGCGGCGACAAGTGCGTGGACCAGGCCGCCACACTCGTCAAGCAAGGCGGCAAAGATGTCGTAAAAGCCTATGAAGCCTACAGCGCCAACCAAAGCCTTTCTGCAAGCGATTTGAACATCAGCAAAGAAGCGCTGGGCACGCTGAACAGCTATGTGGACTCTGGCTGCGCGAAAGACCATCTGCAACAAGCGCTCAAAGCCGGTGGCGCTGCCAAGGGACTTTTTTAATCACGCTCAAGCGGCGCGAAGCCTGCGCTCCCACTTGGTCGCTACTCGCGAGCAACGTGCCCGCTCCGGTGAGGTGCCCATGCACCCTCCTACCCTGTCATCCCTGAACACCGAACACAGAACCCTGAACACAGACCCACATCCCCTTTTCACTCGCTCTTTGCATCTTTTTGGTGTAAGATACACACCGTTTTGCATCTTTAAGTATCAGGAGTGTGTGTATGGCGGATATGCCCTGGGAAGAAGAGCCAGAAGGCAATTTTGAAGAGCCGGAAGGAAATTTTGTACCGCTTGAGACCACAGAGAGGAAGAGGTTGCTTGAAGACTTAGAAAAAAGGGGAGTCATTCAGGAAGAACTGTGCCCTGAAAACCAAGACTATCTCAATAATCCGGTATTAAACAGACAGTACATCCATGATTTGGTGATGCGATATGGGGGCGAAACTCTCCTTCGTGTTCCTGTGCTACAAACATCTGGAGATGAGGATGCCTTGCTCTTTATCAATGAAGCGTATGGCCCTTTATTAGAAGGGTTGAAGCGCGAAGTCACGGAACGAGAAGCTGAAGCAAGAAAGAAAAGCATGCAGGTGCAACCACAGGCGCTTAAGCCAAGAGATCGAAGCACGGCAACGCACTGGGATCCGGATTTTGAGGGTGGACAATTTGAATGGTTTGAAAGTGCGATGGAAGATCATGGGTACGACAGAATCCCATCCGATGCGAGTCAGGTTGTCTTTAGAAACGAGGAAACCAAACACTATTATCTTTTGCAAAGAAACAGAGGATTGGTGCCTGTCACCGAAATAGAACGGGTGGCCCGCCAGGTGGGCATTCACCTGGATGGTCCCGACGCCCCCGAAGCTCCAGCGCCGACTTCCCGCGGAAGGTAGTTAGCGCTAGGTGCCAGATTGCATCTTGGCAGCCTGGGTAGGCTATGCTAGCCTCCGCCCATGCGTGTCTTTCTTTGCCTCATGGTTGCCATCTCCCTTGTGTGGGCCGCCCCCTCTTCCGCGCGTGATAGCGCCACCTGCCGCGACATTGCACGTGAGCTTGCCAGCCAGATGGAAGAGTACCTCAAGACCCCTGGCCAGATGAACCAGGCGGGCAATGTGCGTGTGCAGACACGTCGGGAGGAGGAGATGCTTTCGCTGCTCCGCGCGATGAACATGCTGCGCTGCGACGAAGAAGATTTAGAGCGCGCCATGAAAAAAGTGCTCTAGGCAAAGACACATATGCCAGACCAGCCAACCGACCCGAACACCAAGGCGCCTACCAAGGCCATCGCCCTGCAATATGACCGGGAAACCGACCCCGCCCCTCGCGTGGTGGCCACCGGCAAAGGAGCCGTGGCCGAGGCGTTGCTGGAGATCGCGCGCGAGCATGGCGTGCCGATCAAAGAAGATGCCGCGCTGGCTGAAATTTTAGCTGTACTGGAGCTGGATTCTTTTATACCTTTGGAAGCCTACACGGCGGTCGCTGAGATGTTGAATTATCTCTACCGCCAGAACGCCAAAAAGCAAGGGTCTTAACGCATGCCGCACGCCGAAGCCACCACCTTATTGGCCCAAGCCACCCGGGAGCTGGAACGATGCCACACCGCGCTGGTGCAGGGCAAGCGGGTGGATATCGAGCCCTGCTCCAATTACATTGCCGAGCTTTGTGCGCTGCTGGCCACCCTTCCGCGCGAAGAGGCGGTGCAATATGAAGAGGCACTGCTGCATATGGACCAGGCCCTGCGCGCCATGCAGCACACCATGAGCGAGCGACGTGATGCCTTGCAGGCGCAGATGAACGGTCTCTCGCGTCAGCAGGAAGCCCAGACTGCCTACCGTAAAGCCGGTGGCGCACAAGGTCCATCCGGTACGAAGGAAGCAGAAGAGACCGAGCCATCTGGCAATGCGTGAAAAAGCACGCAGAAGGCACACACGCAAGGGGCATATCAGAGCAAACCATGGATACCATATCCTCCATCTCCTTACTGCAATCCGGCGCGGCGCTGGTCTTTGTTCTCGCGCTGATCGGGGTTATTTCCTGGTTGCTGCGTCGCTATGTCCACACGCAACTGCCCGTGGTCCGGCGTACCGAAGAGCAAGCGCCCTCCGGTCATGCGATCCGTATTGTCGAAGTGGGCATGCTGGATGCCAGGCGACGGTTGGTACGCGTCCATGCCGGCGGGAAGGAGCACCTGCTTCTGCTAGCACCCGACCGTGAAATGCTGGTGGATTCTTATCCTCAACCGGATAGTAAAAAATGATAAACAAGATGGTTAATTATAGGCGCGCCGCGAAGCGTCTGCGCCGCGTGGCCTGGGTGTGTGCCGGTCTCACCGCAAGCCTGTTTCTTGCCGTCGTTTTTCTGCCTGAAACGCTGCTCGCGCAAAGCATTTCGGTCGATCTAGGCGAGGATGCCGGCTCGGCGACCGGGCAGGTGTTGCGTCTGCTTTTGTTCCTGACCATTTTGAGCTTAGCGCCATCGATCCTGATCATGGTGACCTCGTTCACGCGGATCATCGTAGTGTTTTCCCTGCTGCGCAGCGCCATCGGGATTCAGCAAACGCCGCCCAACTCGGTGTTGATTTCCCTGGCACTTTTTCTCACCCTCTTTGTCATGGCGCCGGTCTTTCAGCAATCCTACGATCAGGGTTTTGCCCCGCTTCTGGCCGGGGAGATGGAAGATATGGAAGCGCTTAGCGCCATGGCCGCGCCGTTTCACGCCTTTATGGTCAAGCATGTGCGTCCGGAAGATGTGGCGCTCTTTCAGGAACTGGCCGCCGATGCACAGATGGAGGTTCCACTTTTAAACGAGCCCGAAGCCCTGCCCTACCGCGTGCTGATCCCCGCCTTTATGATCAGTGAGCTCCGCCGCGCGTTTGAAATTGGCTTTCTGGTCTTTGTACCGTTTTTGATCATCGACATGATGGTCGCCTCCACCCTGATGTCGATGGGGATGATGATGCTGCCGCCGGTCCTCATCTCGCTCCCCTTTAAGCTCATCTTTTTCGTCCTGATCGATGGCTGGCACGTCCTAAGCGAAAGCCTAGTCCGAAGCTTTAGCTAGGCGTTGCCTTGTATCCCTTCTCCGTCATCCCGCGCTCTTTATCCCCTCCCCCCTGGAAGGGGGAGGGTTAGGGAGGGGGTGTTTCTCTTTACATAAAAGGGGGCCTTGCCCCCTTGTGATCCCCCGCCGGCGCACGTGCGCCGCGTCGCGTTGCTCCTAGTCGCGGGCTAAACGCATACTCCGGGAAGTGCCCATGCACTGCCCTCCCCGTCATCCCGCGACTTGATCGCGGGATCCAGCATGATACGTTCGAGCGTTTCGCCCCTGGATACCGTGGTCAAGCCACGGGATGACGAATCACTTAAAACTTACTCCTACTCCACTCTCAGCCCTAACTACTAACAACTCCTTAATAGCACTTGACAGAGAGAGCAATTTGCTAGCATTGTGGGCAATCAGTAGTGGGTCTACATCGTGTTTCTGCCTTGTGTTGTGCCCACCTCGCGTGGGAGCGATGCATGCAACAGCCCAATGTGATGTTTCCCCTACGATCATTCTTCACCCCACGGGGTGATTGGAGGTATGATGCTTTTTTTGCAATATCTTTGCTGGATGGGAGTGAGCGCACTTGTTATTTACGCGTGCTTGCGCTGGCCAAAAAGAGTGGCTGAGCCCTTCACTTTCCCAAACCAAAAACCGGCGCGAGCTGAAACTTTCGTGGCAGGTGGCGCTGCTATGAACTTCGCTGGCAGTTTGTGCGTCCTTTGCAAAACTGCCGCGGACTTCATCGTCGCAACGTTCTAATGACCAACCCCCCGCAGTGCTTGGCGCTGCGGGGTTCTCCTTTTTAGGGTGCGGTTTTTTCACGATCCTTTATCGCCACCAGCATATAATTGACCGACAGATCCTGGCTGGTTTCCCAGTGGGAGGTGAGCAGGTGATAGGTCATGCCAAGCCGCGTGGTAAGGGTGAGCCCACCACGCTCCAGATGCTCGGTCACCTCACTTGGGCGCAAAAATTTGCGCCAGTCATGCGTGCCGCGCGGCAGCCAGCCGAGCACATATTCCGCGCCCACAATCGCGAGCGCAAAGGATTTGGCGGTCCGGCTCAGCGTCGCCACCACCATCATGCCGCCCGGCGCCACCAGGGTGCACGCCGCCTGCATAAAGATTGCCACATCCTCCACATGCTCCACCACTTCCATGTTCAGCACCACATCATACGCACCCGGATAGGCGCTCGCCATGGCCTCTGCACTGGTGCAGCTATACTCAATCGCAAGCTTGGATTGTTCCGCGTGCAGGCGTGCGATGCCTATATTTTTGGCACTGGCATCAATGCCGGTCACCGTGGCACCAAGCCGCGCCATCGGCTCGCACAGCAATCCGCCACCACATCCAATATCCAGCACTTTCAGGTCCGCAAACGGAGTGCTGGAAGCCACGTCGCGATCAAAATGACGGGTCACCTGCTCACGGATGACCGCAAGCCTGGCCGGATTAAAGCGGTGCAGCGGCTTAAACGGACCTTCTGGGTCCCACCATTGCTCGGCCAGCGCGGAAAAGCGCGCCACCTCCTCGGCGGAAATACTTGGGGCATCGGGCTCGTTCCCATCAGGCGCCTGGCCATCGAGCCCTTTCCCATCGGGTGAGGCAGAAGGAGCAGGGTCAAAAGAGGAAGTCATCGCGCCAGTCAAAAAGGGTTGGGGGGTCACGTCTTACGACGCAAAATCACCGCCCCATATTTTTTCCAGCTGGTACATATCACGCACTTCCGGCCGGAAAATATGGACCACCACGTCGCCCAAATCCACCAGCACCCAGTCGCAAGGCGGGCGGCCTTCAATGGCGAGCACAGGGTAATCTTCTTCCTTGCATCGCACCGCCACATGCTCGGCCAGCGCGTCCACATGGCGCGCCACATTGCCGGTGGCCACCACCATGTAATCGGCAATGTCGCTCTTGCCCACCAGATTGAAACAGAGGATATCCGTCGCGCCCTTTTCTTCCAAAACATCACACACCAAACGTTGCAACGAAAGAGGATGCAGCGCGCCTACATCCAGCGCCGCATGTTCTGCCTTCATGTTGGAATTGACGTGCTGGGTTTCAGCCACGTAAGCACCCTTCTGCCAAGCATAATTGGCGTAGTGTGAAAGCGCTGTGCAAACAAATGCTCATGGCATTTTTATACCATAGCCTGTTTGAAGGGGTCAAGTTTTTTAGGCGTGTATCCCAATCCCGTTTGCGACTTTAAAGCGCAAATTGCTCCCGCAAGATCCGCTCTTCCAGGCTGTGGCCCGGGTCAAACAGCAGGGGAATCGTGCAATGTTTCGCATCGGAAATTTCCACACGCTGCACATGCGTCATCTCCACAAAATCGGCGACCGCATTCACCGGACGTTTCTCAGGGTCCAGCACCGTAAAACGGATCGTCGAATGTTGCGGCAACAGCGCGCCTTTCCAGCGACGCGGACGGAATGGGCTGATCGGGGTGAGCGCGAGCAGGTTCGACTTAATCGGCAAAATCGGCCCGCCCACCGAAAAATTATAGGCCGAACTGCCGGCGGGGGTGGAAACCAAAATCCCATCGGCCACCAGCTGCGGCAAATGCTCAATTCCATCAATGGCAATGCTTAAATGCGCCGCCTGTCCAGTATGGCGAAGCAGGGAAACCTCATTGATCGCGAGCGCCTCCTGCACGCTTCCATCTTCATGGGTGGTCTGCATCGTAAGCGGATGAATCGGCGTGATGCGCGCGGCCTGCAACCGGCTTGCAAGCGCCTCCACCGCTTCAGGATCGTAGGCATTCATCAAGAAACCCACCGAGCCGATATTCAGCCCATAAAGCGGAATATCACACGCCATATAGCTGTGTAGCGTATGCAGCATAAAACCATCCCCGCCAAACACAATGATGGCGTCCAGATCGTCTTTGGTGAGGGGGCAGTGGTGATAATGCTGGTCTTTCACCGGCGCAAGCAAGGTAAGCGAGAACGAAGCAGAAAGCGCGTCCAAGGCAGGCTGCACCGTATCGGCATGCTCCACCACTACACCCAAATGCCGGTAGGTTTTTTCCAAGGAGGTAGCAGCAGAAGAGGACATAGGGCTCCGTTACGAGGCATCACAACACACAGCAAGCGCTTCACCCCACAAAGTAACCTACCACGCCCCAAAATGCAAACAGGCGAGGCGGAGGGTGTTGGTTCATTATAAGCAGGGGCCTTGCCCCCTTAAGACCCCGCCCTCGCACGTGCTTCCCCCTACGCTCTTAAAAGAGCTACGGAGGACAGGCGGCGTCGCGTTGCTCTTAAGGAGCGGGCAACGCGTCCGCTCCGA
>JANQHP010000181.1 GCA_028282625.1 Rickettsiales bacterium
ATGCTTGGTCCAGACTGCCCCAATTGACCCCGATGCGTACGGGCTTTTTATACGCGATCGCTGCCTGAATCATCTCGGCAAATTGTGCGTCCTTTTTGCTACCAAACCCCACATTACCAGGGTTGATACGATATTTCGCAAGTGCCTTGGCGCAGGCCGGATAGTCTTTAAGCAACCGGTGGCCGTTATAATGGAAATCGCCCACAATCGGCGTGGTGTAACCTGCTTTGTCTAATGCTTCGTAGATATGTGGTACAGCAGCGGCGGATTCGGCGTTGTTGACCGTAATCCTGACGACTTCCGAGCCGGCATCGGCCAGTTCCTTGATTTGCGCTACCGTTGACGTTATATCGGCGGTGTCGGTATTGGTCATGGACTGCACGACCACAGGATGCCCGCCTCCTACGGGCACATTGCCCACCATAGCGGTGTGTGTGGAATGTCGCGTAGAAGAGTGCACGTGGTATTTAGACGGTTGAGATTACGATAAGGTGCCGATATGTTAGCACTTGTAGCCTGCGCTTAAAAGTAGAGACATTTCTTTTATCATGCATACCCTAACCATTCCACTTTCGCTGATTGTTGCTTTTCTTGCCTGCTATGTGTTGGTAGTGGGTAAGGCCGTGCTGGTGCCGCTTGTGATTGCGCTCTTTCTTTGGTATTTGATCAATGCGCTGGCCGATATTTTTCGTGAGTATGTGCCAGGTAATGCGTTGCTTCCTTTTGTGGCCTCGATTGGCACACTGGGTGTGGCGGTATGGATTCCAATCGATCAAATTACCTCCAATATCCCGCGTGTGGTGCAGGCCGCGCCTCTTTATCAGGCGAATTTTGAGCGACTGATTACCCAGCTCTTTCATTTTTTAAACCTGGACCATACGTCTGTGGTCAATACCATTAAGTCATCGGTGGACCTTCCCTCGCTGGCGAAAATTTTTGCTTCGGCGGCGGCGGATATCGCCGGAAATATCTTGCTGATCATGCTCTATATTATTTTTCTGCTGCTGGAGCAGGGCAAATTTAATAGCAAAATTGCGGCGATGAGCCGGTCAAAAAAGCAGGAAAAAAACATCCAAAAGATTTTGCACGATATTTATGCCCGTGTGCGCACCTATATTTGGCTGAAAACCCTGGTGAGCCTGATCACCTCTTTGGCAAGCCTTGTGGTGATGTGGTCGGTGGATCTGGATTATGCTGGATTTTGGGCGGTGCTGATCTTTTTCTTCAACTTTATTCCCAATATTGGCTCGTTGCTGGCCACCCTTTTCCCGGCTTTACTGGCGCTCGTGCAATTTGATACGCTCTCGCCTTTCTTGATTGTGGCGGGCGGCATTTCTGCCATTCAGGTGCTGGTGGGCAATATCTTGGAGCCACGCCTGATGGGAAATTCACTGAACCTAAGTCCGATGATTATCCTGCTTTCACTGGTGTTTTGGGGCAGTATTTGGGGTATTACGGGGATGTATATGGCGGTGCCGCTGATGGTGGTGATCACCATTGTGCTTGGGCAGTTTCCTGCTACGCGGCCAGTGGCCATCTTCCTTTCGCAAGACGGCAAGGTGTCTTAGGCCAGGTTTCCGATTACGCGTCGCCAATTAAGGCACGCAGCCTTGGTTCCTGATTCCATCCGTAGTCTGTATAAATCGTACGGGAGAGCGTAGGGTCCGCCAGATGGTCTAAAAAGCGCGAAAGGCTTTGCGCGATGACGACCACTTCTTCTTCATCGGGTTCACCTGGCTCTTGCGCCGATGCCAGGTGGCACATCAGTGCAAGCCTAAAGGTGGCAAAGCGAATGCCAAGCATCATCATATATTCCCACACATTCTCTCCAAACCCGGCAAAGGGGAAGGAAGTCATGGTGAACTGTGCCTGGATCCAGCGCTTTAGGATGGTCTGGGTAGAGGAGGGCGCATGATTCCACTTCTCTTCAAGTGAAGACATTCGGGTGGTGTAATCCAGATTTTGCATGATATCCAAGCTGCCGGGTTCAATTTGCACGCCGATCTGCTTGGCTATGTTTGCCAAAACAGCCTCTAGGCGCGGCCTGGACTGCTTGGGTGCGGCGTGAAGCAACAGATGGATCGCTTGCAGCAACCTGGCTGGATCATTCGGGTCTGCTTCTGGTTCAGGCAAGCGCCCCTCGCTCATGCGAAGTAAAAAAGAGATACCATCAGGCCATCGCTTCATATCCACATGTTGCAGCGAGAGGGCCACAGAAAGAAGGCAGGCCATGGTTTTCTCGGCAGAAAAAGGGCTCTCATCCACAAATGTTTGCAATGCATGCAATATGTCGGAAGCTTGTGCAGGTTCGATCCCTTCAGGCAAATAATCCTTTAAACCTTCGGGCACGCGGTCTGTTTCAAGCGAGACAGGCGCAAAGGCTTGTTCTTTTAGCAAAGTCAAACGCGCAATTTCCGGGCAGGAGAGAGAGCCTGCCTGGGTGTGGAGGTCGCCAAAGGTCCGAGTGATCCGAGGGAAGAAATGGCAGGCATCGCCCAAAAAGCGCTCGCCATATTTTTGATGGATGCTGCAAAGCCCTCCGGCAAATTTCACGCAGTAATGCGTTTGTGGGTCTTTACGCATAATGCGACTGCCATCAGCCGTTTGCTCTACGGCGTCCAACAATTCAGGCGCTTCTTCTTCGTAGCGCTGATAATGTATTGGATTAAGCTGCATGCTCCAGCCCACACAGCAGGTATCTTCGCACTTGTCGCCCAAGCAAGAGAATTGCTTCATGTAATCGTAGGTGTGTAAGTCAGACATGAAAATCGCTTATGTTACTTCAGGTATGGATTGTTGTAGCCGACCACCAATGCGTACAGGCTCGGCTGCAATTGCTAGTCCTGTTTTATCATTGGTTTCTATGAACACACCGCAAAACGTGGCCGGACCTTTGGCCACCTGCATTTTCTGACTTCGCACCGTATACGTAAAGCCCGAGATCGCAATCGCTTTGTGAAATCCGATAACAGAGTCATAGTCACCACACATGCCGGCATCGGTCTGGTAGGCCGTACCACCGGGTAAGATTTGTAGATCCGCGGTGGGTACATGCGTGTGCGAACCTGCCACCAGGGAAACTTTGCCATCTAAAAAATGCCCCATGGCCATACGCTCAGAAGTTGCTTCACCGTGAAAATCGACCACGATCGCATCGGCCTGTTTGGTTAGTAAATGCGATTGCAGCACTTTTTCTACATAGGCAAATGGGTTGTCAGCTAAAAGCTTCATAAAAAGTTGGGCGTGGAGGTGAATGACCAACAAGCGTTTTTCTTGGATAGTAAACACACGGTAGCCCACACCCGGTAGCTTTGAAGAAAGATTGCCGGGGCGTAATAAATATGGCAGCGTGGTGATCACATGACGCATTTCCTGCTGATCAAACGCATGGTCGCCGCAGGTAATGACATCCACACCGGCTTCATAAAATTGTTTGGCAATTTTTTGCGTGATGCCATAGCCATGTGCCGCGTTTTCGGCGTTGACGATGACTGCGTCTAGCTGCAGTTTTTTACGCAGTAAGGGAACATATTCCAATACCGCTTTTCTGCCCGCAGAGCCCACAACATCACCGGCAAATAATAGACGCATCAGGCCGCTTTACGGGATTCTTCTAGTCCTATGGCCCTAAGAAAAGCACGTTCGAGCTGGTCATGCTTATGTTGCGATTTAAACGCTTTGGGTGTGCCGGTAAAAAGCAAACGACGATCGTGCAAGACACCAATGGTGCTACAGATTTCTTCAATATCAGAAAGAATATGGGAGCTAAAAAATAAGGTGTTGCCTTTGGCGACGTAAGCCAATAATGCCTCTTTCAAATAAATGCGTGCACTAGGGTCCAACCCGCTCATAGGTTCATCTAAAATCAGCAGAGGGGTGTTGGTTAACAAGACACCAATAAGGCCAAGTTTTTGGCACATACCTTTGGAATAGCTGGATATTTTCTTGCTCAAAGCATCGGGATTTAAGCCTAGTGCTTCAGCTTGCTTAGCCGCTTTTGGTGTATCATATTGCTTATCATAATAGGCAAGCGTGAGCCTTAAAAATTCGTGCCCTTTAAGATAAGGGGAAGGCTGAAATTTTTCGGGTAGAAAGGAAACTTGCTGCCGCGTTTTCATATGGTGAATTGGCTTGCCTAAAAAATGTATTTTGGTTTTAGGATGAGGGTCGTGGGATAAAAGCCCAAGAATAATTTTGATAAAGGTGGTTTTGCCAATACCATTGAGGCCCACCAACCCAAAACATTCTCCGGGTGCAATGGTTAAATGCACGTCTTCTAGCACCGCACTGTTGTGAAAGTGTTTAAACAGATGCTCCACCTCAAGTGGCGCTGCTGAGGGATCGGCGGTCATAATGTTAGAGGTTCTCAATCGGCAAGGCTTGCAACATCTGCTTGCCTTCGTTGATTTGCATGGCGCGGCTATCGAAGGTCTGATGCAGCAGGAGACGAATTTTTACCACCTGATTGTTGCTATCAATTAATATGCTCTGGTCTTCAGAGCTATAGTCCCATTTTAGGCTCTCTAGCGCGAGACTATCTAAAGTTGGCTCTGGTTCTGGGGCGGGGGTAAACACAAAATCATCTGCCAGGTCGTCGCTTAAATATACTTCATCCAAAGTGAGCGCTTCTGGTGGAGTATGCTGGTTTGTATGAGGCTCAAGGGAAACAAGTTTACTTTTCCAGCCTGGCGAAATTTCATCTAGCTGAAAGCTTTGCCACAAAATTTCGACTTCATCTTCCGATACCTGGAGAATGCGGAAATCGTTGGTGCCTTGATTGCGCCTAAAGCGGGTGCCGTTGATCCACACGCTCCATTTTTGTGCGTTCAGATATAAAATGGAGTCCAGCACAAACACAGGGGCTTTTACCTCTTCTTTTTGCTTATCCACCTGACTTGCTTGACTTTCTTCCCACTCAACCTGTGCCAAAAACTGGTCGTTATTGTTGTAGCTACGTAAGGCGGTATAAAGTTTTGCAATGTCACTATCAGAGAACATCAAGGAAGTGGAACGAGGCAACATAGAAGAAGCCGCCAAGCTAAGGGGCGGGGATTTTTGTGCCGAATCTTCCGTAGCGGTGTTGGGTGCCACAGATTGCGAAAGATTGGATACATCCTGTTTCGTATTGTCGAGCACATCCTGTACTTGGGGCGATGCTTGTGCATACAGCATCGGTCCGTGCAGCAACAATATCGCGGCAAGCATCATGCGTGTGAAAACGGTGTGCATCAAGCGAGGAGGTTCCATGATCATTCTGAAACCTCTACATTATGTGTGGTGGTCCAAAGAAGCCGAACGCTGCCATTGACCAACGGGGTAAGCGGCGCTTGGTCCCGGATATCCTGCAAAATGCTGGCACTGATCTCACTGTTTTTTGTGATTTCCAGAGATTGCACATCGATATAGCCCGGCAAAATATCAATCATCTCGGACAAAAAGGAGTAAATGGAAGCATCCGATACGGCACCAAATTCCATATCGATATGGCTCTGTTTCACGCGGAAAAACTTTTCCTGCTTTTTAGTGGTGATATCCTGTACCGCAGAAAGATTGACATCCATATCCATCAGGTAATAACGAAGCTGTAAATTACGCACCACAGATCGCGAGGCGCGAATACGTGAGGCCACCGTTTCCAGCAGTCTTTCTTCTAAAGGAAAGCGCGTTTGAGGAATTTCTTGGTAATATTCAAAATTCTTTTGTGCCTGATGCTGCTCTTTTTCCAGGCGCTGCAAGGTTTGCGTGAGGCGCTGCTGTTGCTGCTGCAACCTTTCTTGTTCTGCTGCCTGCGTGTTTTTATAGTTGCTGGTATATAAGAACGCAGCAAAAAAACATGCCAGTGCCGCAATAATGATACCAATCTGTATCCAGAAACGCTTTTGGGTGCGCTTTATTTTTTCACTGCTATGTTTCACAGATGCTACCTATTATCCACGGTCTTTCTTGGATTTTGTACTGATTTTAATGGTAAAGGCCAAGGGCATATTTCTTCCTTCGGGGTTTTCGTCATCAAATAACTGTACATTGCTTGATGTAAGCCCGCCTTGAATGTCTACGTTATGGTCTGGAAAGGCCTCGAGCGCTTTCTTGGAAAAGGCTGTGGTTTCATCCAGCTTTTGATCGGAGCTTAAGCTTTCTGAGCCTTCTAACACCACCTGCAAAGAAGCCGTGAGTGCCAATTCTTCTTTATCGTTTTCTGCTATGTTCACCTGGTAGTCTTCCACCAGCACGGAGCTGCCCTCTTCCTGGAGTCTTTGGGCAAAAAGTTCTATAAAGTCAAAAAGAACCTCCTTGCGCCCTACAATTTTCTGGTCGAGCTGGATAAACGCACTAATCTTTTTGGGGTCCTCGCTGAAATTCTCCCAAAGCTTTTCAATTTCCACTTTTTTCTGCTCTAAATCAACCACTTGCGCTTGCAGTTGGATATTTTGTTGTGCGGCGCTATATCCCGCAAAAACGTGATACACCGAAGAGAGAAGGAGGATGCCACCCACAAACCCTGCGGCAATCTTAGACCAGGTATTGCCTTTTTGTAGCAAAGAAAACTTGCGTGTTTCTTCGGTATACACAGGCAGAAGATGCTTGGACATGGAAGCAAAATGCATGGCAAGGGTAATGTCGCCATAACGATCGCGCTTTTCAGCGGCATCGCGCCATTGGAACATGTCGGCGATTTCATGGGGAGTCAATACAAAGGGCTCCCGCTGCACATTCTTAAATTCTAGCGCTGCTTTGACCTCACGCGAAGCGATGACAAAAATATCCACATCATTGTCATCGGAAAAACCAAGGCGCCTGACATATTCCAGTGTGTTGAGTGTTTCCTGCTCAATATTACCTGCTACCACGTCAGGAGTTTGGTCTCCAATCGGTTGCGCGATGCGTGTAAATATCGCCTTATGATTTTTGTAAACAACTTGGCGGAAACCACCCACGCGATGATGTGAAACCAAAATTTTCCAGGTGGCTGGTTTGTATTTTTTCTCTTCACTTTTTTCTACCAGCTTCTTTTCAAGGTCCAAAATAAAATCGGTGGACTCAATCGGAAGCAAATAAATCCCTCCAAGAGGATTGGGCATATCGATAATGGCCTGAATCCACTCGGAAAAAGGAGGAACGTTACGTACGGAAATCAAAAGATATTGCAACTCACGTTTGCCTTCTTTCTCTTTTTCCAGCAGCATGTAGGACTTGATGTCCAGCTCATTAAAGTCTTTGTTTAATTTGCGCTGCAAGAGCTTTTGGACGCTAAACCTTCCAACAGGAGGCAAGGTGTGTTGGATATAGGCCTGATCAACGATATCCACCAGAATATAGATGGGAGCAGAAGGGTCGCGACGTACGCACCCCATGAGTTCGCTGGAGGAGGGAGAGGTAATAAAGAGGCGCCTTTTGAGGGTGTTGCCGGATATATAGGAGACAACGGCACCCTCATCCCCAATGGAGACAACAAATTTATTATCCTTACGTTTTAACATATGATCGCTTCCTCAATCACCATACAAACGATGCTTTCCTTTAAAACACATCAATCTTACTAAAGCTGCCATAAAGTGGCCCAAACACAGCAGCAATAATCCAGAATAATATCCCACCCATCACAATAATCAATGTTGGTTTTATAATACCGATCATTTGATCAATGGAGTCTTCGACCTCACGGTCATAGAAAAAGTTGATATTCTCCAGCGCCTCTTCCATGTTCCCGGTGTCTTCCCCCACCTTAAACATACGCACTACAAGGCTTGGAAAACGCTCTGTAGCCGAGATGGAACGCGTAAGCGACACACCTTCTGACACACTCTGGATGATATGGGTGACCGATTCTTTGATAACACGGTTGTTGACCACCTTACGCGCGGTATCCAAACACTCCAATACCCCGATGCCACTGTTAAAGGTGAGGGCAAAAAAGCGGGAAAAGCGTGCAATGTTAATTTTTAACAAGACTTGACCCAGTACCGGAAGCCGAAGGAAGAAGCTATCCATGACATAACGTACCGCTTCATTGCCGCGGTATAAGGTGATGAGCCCTGCCAAGCCAAGTATAGGCAAGCCCAGTATGATATACCAGTAATGCACAAAGGCATCCGAGGTGGCAATCAGAGCTTGGGTATAACCAGGAATTTCAAAATCCTGCTCGGTAATAAATTTGATCAGTTGCGGCACCACAAAGGTCATCATCAAGGTGATGAGAGCTGTCATCACAACGACAAGCCCGATGGGATAGGAAATGGCTTTGCGAATTTTACGGCGGAACTCAACGGTCCAGCGCAAATGGTTTGCCATATGCCCAAAAGCGGTTGAAATTTCCCCGGTGGATTCCCCCGCTGAAATCAGGCCCACAAAGATTTCACTAAACACATCCGGGCGCTTCTTTAAGGCTGCGGAAAGAACCTCCCCGCCTTTGATATTTTCATAAATATCGGCCATGACGTCGCGGAATGTAGGGTTTTCAGAAGAATCACGCAGGTCTGCCAGCGCATCCAAAATTGGCACGCCCGCACGCTCCATTTGCTCCATATGGACGCAAAACATCAACAGTTCTTTGGGGTTGATGGGAGAAAATAGCCAGCTTTTCTTGGGTTTTTCGGCTTTATGCACCATGAGCATAAAGCCCTGACTTTCCAGCCTATCTTCTAAATCCAGCTCGTTTGAAGCGGTGATGCGCCCACGCACACTTTTCCCATTCGCGTCAACAGCTGTATAGGTATAAACAGGCATGGTGATAATTAGTCCTTAAAACGATCGGTCATGTTAATGGTGCGGATGAGCTCGCTTAAATCGGTCAATCCGCGCAACACCTTTTCAATACCATCTTCTGCCATAGGAACAAAGCCTTTCTTGGCAAGGTGTTTGAGCATTTCTGTGCGGCTTGCTTCACGTGCGATCAGTTCATCGAGATGTTCATCTACCAGGACCACTTCCGAAATGGCCACGCGCCCTTTATAGCCTGTGTGTGAACAGGCATCGCATCCTACGTGCCGGTAGAGGGTGACGCTGTCCCAATCTTGTTTGCCAAGGATATGTTTTTCTTCTTCCGTGGCGACATATTCTTCCCGGCACTCCTTGCACAAACATCGCGCCAGGCGCTGTGCCACGCAAGCAATCACCGAACCAGAAAGCAGATGCGGCTGAATGCCGATATCTACCAGGCGCGGAATGGCGCCAAGTGCATCATTGGTATGTAGGGAGCTATAGACCTGATGTCCGGTCATGGCCGCGCGCAAGGCCATGGTGGCGGTATCCTGGTCACGAATTTCCCCGACAAAAATGACATCCGGGTCTTGACGCATAATGGAGCGGATGCCGCTGGCAAAACCCATGCCCGTCCCGGCACGGATATTGGACTGACGGATCATCTGCAGTTGATATTCCACGGGATCTTCCAGCGTCATCACGTTGCGGTCGATCGTATTGATTTCACTTAAGATCGAGTAGAGCGTGGTGGTTTTACCGCTACCGGTCGGTCCTGTAACAATGACCATGCCTTCTGGACGTTTTAGCCCCTTTTTCAACAGTTTTTGGTTGGTGTCGCTAAAGCCTAAATCCTCCATCGGCAAAAGAGCTTTATGCTTATCCAGAATCCGGAGGACAATGTTTTCCCCATGTACGGTAGGGTGGGTGGCTACCCGGAAGGAAATCTCACGACCGTGAATGGTCAGGCTGATACGGCCATCCTGAGGATTCCGGATCTCGGTGATGTTCATGTTGGAGACAATTTTAATGCGCACGGCAATGGCCGGCCAGTAATCCTTGTGGAAGCTACGCACCAACCGGAGTTTACCATCCACACGGTATCGCAGCCTTACAAACGCCCCTTCCGGCTCAAAGTGCATGTCCGAGGCACTTTGCTGCACGGCATCCACAAGCAAAGCATCCAGCAAACGCACGGTGGGGTTGGTGTAGCCCTCTTGCTCCGAGGTGATTTTGACCAAATCATCGGCATTGCCGGAAAGGCTCTCCATTTCGCGCAAAATGCCATCAATAGAAAGTTCGTAGTCGTAGTAGTTGTTAACGATCTCGGATAAATTGGCCTCGCTACAATGGATCGGGATCATACGGAAGCGTTTAGGGAAATATCGCTGCACCCGGTCGATGGCCAGTACGTTATAGATATCGGTCATCGCCACGTAGACGGTGTCATCTTCCTGCAAAATGGGGACGGCCTTAAACCGTGCGGCCACATCTTTGGGCACTTGTTTGATCAGCTGAGGGTCAATCAGGCTGCTTTTGGGGTCAAATTGCTCAATGCCGGTGGATTCGGTAAGGACTTCACCCAGGGCGCTTTCGGTAATGAAGCCAAGCTCCACCAAAATGGCGCCGATCATCTTGCGATCTGTGCTCTGTTTCTGTGTTTTTAGGGCAATATCAAGTTGGTCTTTGGAGATCAGCCCCTTTTCCACCAAGCGCTCCCCAATGGGGAGACGTGAAATTTGTTGGCTATTCCTCTCAGACACCTCATTTTGCGAGACGGTAAGATCAGTACTTTTGCTTACAGGTTGCTCGGCTTCGGTTGGCTGTATTTGTGAGGCAAGTTCGCGTTCTACCGCTTCGAGTGCCTGAATGGTCTCTGAATCCGCCGCATGTTCTTCTGCACTGGCATCGGTGTTTTCTGCAAGAGGGGACGCAGCCTCTGTTTCAGAAGAAGGCGCATGATGGGATTCCGCCTCATCGTTGGATGAAGGCTCCTCTTTTGGCTTGTCGGCTTTTGCGTTTTGATTTTTCTTGTTAGAAGAAAAGCTGAAGTCAACCACAGGGATACATGCCCATGTTAAGATAATATAGTATCTGATATATCAGCTATTCTTTTGATACGCCACTTAATTTTATAGGGTGCGCTCTTATTGATATTCTTGCGATAGGCGGATGTAGTTGGAGGCGCTGGTACCGATAAATTCCTTTTCTTCTGCTGTCATGTCACGCAAAAATTTTGCAGGGTTTCCTGCCCAAATGGTGCCGCCTGGCACGCGTTTGCCAGGTGTTACAAGCGCACCTGCGGCTACCATGGCACCGGATGAAACGCTAGCTTGATCCATGATGGTGGCGTGCATGCCTATGAAGCAGTCATCTTCTACATGGCATGCATGCAATAAGGCGCTATGCCCAACGGTGACCCCTGAGCCTATGGATGTGGGTCCAGTCTTCCGCGTGACATGCACCACCGTGCCATCTTGGATGTTGGTGCCTGAACCAATACGAATTTTTTGGACGTCCCCTCGGATGACGCATCCAAACCATATGTTGCTGTGTGGCCCAATGGTCACGTCGCCAATAATCACGGCACCTGGTGCAATCCAGGCACTGGTATCAATGGTGGGCGTGATGCCTTGATAGGGTAGAATGATGGGAGCAGGCGCTGTCATGCGAGCATTTTACGGGAAGGGGGTGATCGCTTCCAACCCAAGGGTTTCAGGGAAGCCAAAGCGGATATTCATGTTTTGGAGGGCCTGCCCAGAAGCACCTTTGATGAGGTTATCGATGGCACAAATAAGAATGGCTTGGTGTGGCTGTTGCCCCTTTGCCACATGGATCAATGCGTTATTGGAATAACACACCTGCCTGGTGGAAGGAGGAATATCCACCATATGCACAAAAGGTGAGGTGGCATATGCCGCAGAGAGGGCCTGATTTAGCCTTGCTATTTCTACATCCGGAGAATGCTGCACATATAGGGTGGCCAGAATGCCACGTGCCATCGGCACCAGTTGAGGCACAAAAGTGACCCCAGGGTTTTGATGCGATATGTTAGCGATTTCTTGCTTGATCTCGGCAATGTGGCGATGCCCGTTTAAGGCATAAGGCTGCACGCTATCATGAATTTCAGTGTATAGATTGCCCAGTTTGACACTTCTTCCGGCACCACTAATGCCGGACTTGGCATCCACAATGATACCTTCTGCTTTAATCAAGCCTTCCGCAAGCAGGGGCAGTATTGGCAGCAGCGTGGCTGTGGGGTAACAGCCCGGGCATGCAATAAGGTTGGTATGTGTGATGGCCTCTGTATAATGTTCGCTTAGGCCATACACCGCTTCTTTCTGCAAATCAGGTGCCGCGTGTGGGGCGTGATACCATGTGGCGTATGCTTCGGTATCATGAAGCCGAAAGTCAGCCGATAGGTCAATAACCACCAGATGTTTGGGCAAGCCCGCGATAAGCTTTTGTGACGTGCCATGCGGCAAGCAGCCAAAGGCGACATCAATGTTTTCCCAATCCACTTCTTCTGTTTTTGTCATTACAGGCAAGCAGAGTGGGGCCATATGTGGATAGAGATCCGTCAGGGCTTTGCCAGCATTGCTGGAGGCCACCAAAGTGGCTATTTCCACTTCCGGATGGGCATGAAGTAGGCGCACCATCTCAGAGCCAGTGTAACCACTTGCCCCAATTACTGCAGCACGAAGTTGCTTCGTTGTTGTCATGTGCCTTCTCTTACGTGGATGCGTTTATTTTCTTAGCACTGGCTTTTAAAAAATGCCAGCATTTAACCTCTGTGATCGGTGGGTTATTAAGGACGTTTTATCAAAAACAAGTGCACCAGTACATAACGCCTCACACGAACCTGGTGCTATAGATGCACTAAAATGGCACTACTTTATGGAGAAAATGGTTGACAATTACACCAAAAATGTGCAATTTAGACGCATCAGTCTAAATAAATATTTTTTATTTAACGACAGGGTGGTGTAGATCCTACACGTTTTGTATTATCTGGAAGGTAATAAGTTTTGGACTGTCATGATGCGCACACTGTCAAGTGGCGTAGTCAGGTTCATATAGGCAACAATGGTGTTAAGAGCCGCAAAGATATTAAAATATAGTATATAAAAGGGGGGTGTTATGGTTAAAAATATACGCACAAAAAAAATATCGCATCAGGATAAGAAGGATACCGGTCTTCCGCATCCAGTGGATATCCATGTCGGGAAACGTTTAAGGCTTCGACGCAGTGTCCTTGGTTTTAGCCAGGAATATGTAGGAAAAAAGCTGGGTGTAACGTTTCAGCAGATTCAAAAATATGAGCGTGGCGTGAATAGGGTGGGCTCAAGCAGGCTTTATGATTTCGCACGTATTTTAAAGGTGCCGGTGGCCTATTTTTTTGAGGCGCTCGAAGAGCCGCAGGGTTTTGCAGAAAATACCGCATCGGAAACCGATGGTTTGCTGGAAATACCGCATATGCTCGAAAGCAAGGAAACCCTCGCGCTGGTACGTGCCTACTATCAGATTCAAAGCCCGATTGTGCGCAAGAAAGTGCTGGCATTGATTAAGAGCATGGCCCTGCAAGCAGCGGATTACAAAGACCAGGAAGATGGCCATACATCTTCTTCGGATAGTGATTCTGAAGAGGAAACTTTTGCACAGGCCGCAAGCCTCTAGCACTCTTGTGATGCTGGAGGGTAAATCCTTTCATCCCAGCGTCTAAAAATCAACGCTGTAGCTGTTATCACTTGGCTGCCAGGCATCGTTGGGTGCTTCCAATGCCATGCTACTATGCGCGGAAAGTGTATCGGGTAGCCATGTGGCGATTTGAGGGTAGGCGATCAGGCATAACAGAATACTAAGCTGGATGAGTATAAACGGTATTACGCCGCGATATATCGTGCGCGTGCACACTTCTTTGGGAGCCACGCCGCGCAGGTAAAAAAGCGCAAAGCCAAAAGGTGGGGTTAAAAAGGAGGTTTGCAGGTTCAACGCAAGGAGCACCGCAAGCCAAATGGGGTCTGCCCCCATCAGCATGAGGATCGGTGCCACAGTGGGCACGACCACAAAAATAATTTCGATAAAATCGAGCAAGAAACCAAGCAGAAACACCATCAGCATCACAAAAAACAAAGCGCCATACATGCCACCAGGCAGGTCGCTTAAAAAGCGATGCACCATGTCATCTCCACCCAGGCCACGAAAGACCACGGTGAAAAACGCGGCGCCAATGAGGAGGGTAAAGATCATGGCGGTAATATGCGTGGTTTCGCCTGCCGTATGAAAGAGCACGTCACGCGATAAACGCTGACGTATCGCTGCTAAAATGAGCGCGCCAAGCGCGCCTACGGCGGCCGATTCGGTGGCGGTGGCAATACCGGTTAAGATCGATCCGAGCACCAGCATCACAAGCAACAAAGGAGGCAGTAAAGTAAACAGGACGGCATGCTTGCTTGTGCCTGATTTGGAGTTTGTGCTTTCGACCCCCATGCAGTCTGGCTTAAGCCTTGCATAGAGCACCAACCACACACTATAGGCCAACACCAGAAGGAGGCCTGGCACAAGTGCGCCCATAAACAAATCGGCAATAGAAACCGATTTGGGTAAAAAATTACCTTGCTGCATTTGAATGTTTTGATAGGCGGAACTGATTTGGTCGCCAAGTAGGATCAGTACAATAGATGGCGGTATGATTTGCCCTAAGGTGCCAGAAGCGCAAATCACCCCGCAGGCGATCTCCGGCTTGTATTTGGCACGCAGCATCACAGGCAGCGAGATCAGCCCCATCGTGACCACGGTGGCCCCTACAATGCCGGTGGAGGCTGCCAGCAGCGTACCAACGGCGATTACAGAGAGCCCAAGTCCAGACTTCAGCCGGCAAAATAAGGCGGCCATTTCTTCCAAGAGCTCTTCTGCAATACGCGTGCGCTGGAGCATGACACCCATAAACACAAAAAGCGGCACGGCGACCAATAGCGGATTTTCCATGATGCCAAAGATGCGCGCGGGCAGGGCGTAGATGTAGGAGAAGTCAAATACCCCAACAAAGTGGCCAACTGCAGCACTGGCAAGTGCCACACCCGATAACACCAACGCCACCGGATAGCCGAGGATCAAGCCTCCCACTGTTGCCAGCAGCATGCATATTAACAGAAATTCGGGAGTCATGAGAAAAGAAGGGCGGCTGGCTTAGTCCGCGTCGACAACAGCGGCCACTTCTACTGGCACATGCATCGGTAAGACCGCTACGCCATAAGCCACGCGAGCATGGGCGCCGACCGTTTCACCGAGTACATCCAAGATAAGCGAGGAGGCGCCATTGGCAACCACGTGCGGCTCGATAAAATCTGGTGCCGTGGCAACTAATATCTCCAGGCGAATCACCTGCTTGATGCGATCAAGGTC
Organism: Rickettsiales bacterium; assembly: GCA_028282625.1. Classification (GTDB taxonomy): domain Bacteria; phylum Pseudomonadota; class Alphaproteobacteria; order Rickettsiales; family UBA8987; genus JANQHP01. The sequence continues at coordinate 15,103 of JANQHP010000181.1, forward strand.
GCCATCACACGCGGTGTGCAAGTGAGAAAGAATATTGAGGGCACATTGCCTGGCGGCCGCTTGCCCTTCTTCCAAGGTTACTTCTTCCCCCACGCGTCCAACATGCAACGGACCTTGTTCGGTAAGAGGCAATTGACCGGAAACCCAGATCTGCGAACCGCTCCTGCGCCAGGGTACATACGCTGCAGCCGGAAGCGTGAGTTGGGGGAGTGTGATGCCAAGATCATCTAAGCGAGAGGTGGTGGTGTTCACAGGGTATGCTCCTTGTTGTCGCGTGGTATGTAGTGGTGAGTGTTTGCTAGCCTAAGCCTAGCTTTTCCAAAAATAAGGAGAGAATAAAATTAGTACAGTAAAAATCTCCAATCGCCCTACAAGCATACCAACAGAGAGCAGCCATTTGGCGGTATCGCTAAGCGATTGGTAGTTGCCGCCTGGGCCAATGATATCTCCCAAACCTGGCCCTAGATTGGCCATGGCCGATGCGGCGGCACTCATGCTGGTTAAAAAGTCAAGGCCGGTAAAGGCGAGCAATACCGCAAGCACAGAAAAGCAGAGCGCAAAGAGAATAAAGAAGCTGAGTACCGAAGCAGTGGCGGTTTCGGCAATCGGCCTTTGATTGTACATCGGTTGAAAGATGCCATGCGGCTGGACCAGTTGGTTGATCTGCGCTTTGGCGGTTTGATAGAGCACTTGGTAGCGGAAAATTTTAATGCCACCGGTTGTAGAGCCTGTGCAGCCGCCGACCACCGCAAAAAGGAATAAGAAGGTCACCGCTCCGGTGCCCCAAGTGCTGTAATCGGTAGAAGAAAACCCGGTGGTGGTGACCACGGAAACCACGTTAAACCCTGCGAGTCGCAGTGCCTCAAGCCAGGGGATGGATTGGGTGTAATGCAGCCAGCACACCACACAGGTGACCGCCAGCACGATCATGCTGATGAACCAGCGCACCTGGCTATCTTGGAAGAGCTTGACCGGTTGTCCGCGTACAAATTGCAAATAGAGCACAAATGGAATGCCGCTGGCGATCATGAACAAGATGATCACCGTTTCAATAACCGGGCTGTCAAAATATCCGATCGAGGCGTCATGGGTCGAAAAGCCCGATGTGGCAATGGTGGTCATCGCGTGGCAAAAAGCATCGAAGGCAGACATGCCCGCCAACCACAATGCTAGCATGCAAATCAGGGTCAGGCCGGTATAAATCACGGTAAGCGCCCCGGCCACTTGCTGTGCGCGCGGCAGGGCTTTTTCGGTGTTGTCCGATGATTCAGAGCGGAATAGCTGCATCCCACCAATTTTTAGGATCGGCAAGACCGCCATGGCCATCACAATAATCCCGATGCCGCCAAGCCATTGGAGCAAGGACCGCCAAAGCAAAAGCCCCACGGGCAAATCATCAAGGCCGGTGATGACCGTTGCACCGGTGGTGGTTAAACCACTCATGGCTTCAAAGAAGGCATCGGTGTAGCTCATTTGCAAGTGGGAGAACACAAAGGGTAGGGCGGAAAAAGCCACAAGCGTTAACCAGATGAGGGTGGTCATCAGAAAGGTTTGCTTTAAGGACAAGGTGGTGAGGTTGTTACCCTGATGGGTTAGCACCAATGAAATGCCGACGAAGAGGGTGAAAAAGCCTGCACTGGCAAAGGTCTTCCAGTCTTTATCGTCGTGCAATACATCGACCAGGGCGGTCATGCCCATCGCCAGGCTTAAAATACAAAGCAGCACACCCACAACATAGAAAACAGGTTTGATATCAAGCATATGGTATGATTCCTAGTGTGATGATGGCATAGACCGATCTATGGTCATGGAGAGCGTGACGTTTGCATATATATGCGCTACAACATATCACGCATCATAAAAAGAAGCGGGAAGGCATGCAAGCATCACGCATCCATGTGCATTTGAATCGAGCAAATCTGGCGCTCAATCTATCGAAAATTCTGACGCGTAAGAGCACGCGATGTTTTTTAAGAATTTTGATACAAAAAATATCAAAATTTACTGTTTAACAATTGTTATTTAAATTAGAATTGATCAAAAGAAACACAACTTTTGCGCTAGTAATTTGCACCTTTTTGCAAGGCAAGATATGTCTACTAACCCCTTAAGTTGTATAGGAAAATGCCTTATGTCACTTTTTTGCAACCGCAAGGTTATTCCTAGAACAACAGTTGCAAACCCCATCTAACTATGCTAGCGTTATTGTATCATTTTTGGTCAGTTTGCTTTCATGAACAACAAAGAAGTTTTAGCCATCCATCCGATCGATCGCCATGTAGGCTCACGCTTGCGTATGCGGCGTAATATGGTGGGTATCAGTCAGGATGAATTGGGTAAGGCAGTAGGCATTACATTCCAGCAAATTCAGAAGTATGAGCGAGGCACCAATCGCATTGGATCCAGCCGTCTTTATGAAATTGCCAAGGTGCTGAATGTACCGGTCAGCTTCTTTTTTGAGCAGTTTTCGGATGAAGAGGGAGGGGAAAAGGCCACCGCTTTTGCCGAGAATCAAGGCGATTCCTATGAATCGGAGTCCTGCTATTCCAATAAAGAAACCATGGCACTGATTCAAGCCTATTACCGTATTACCGATGTGCGCATTCGTCAAAAAGTTCTGGCGCTGATTAAGTCGCTGCGTCATCTGGAAGATCTCGATTTTCTAACCGAAAACGACGATAAGAAATAACATATCTTTGCATACGGGGTTTTCCTCCTCTTGTATTTGCCTGAGCGGATGTTTATGATGCGCAGGCTGATGCATTGCTCACAAGGAGGCAAAGATGCGTATTTTTTCTTCTTTATTTGCCTTATGTGCGTTGTTGCCTGCTGCTGTGCACGCGCAAGGCTACCGTACGCAAGCGGATTACGCCTTTTTATTGGACGTGGAAACCAACACGGTTCTTTTTGAAAAAGAGGCTAATGCGGAGATGCTGCCGGCTTCCATGACGAAGCTGATGACCCTTTACATGCTGTTTGATGCCTTGAAGCGTGGCGATATTTTGCTGGAAGATACCTTCCCGGTGAGCGAAAAGGCCTGGCGCAAGGGTGGCTCTAAAATGTTTGTCAAAGAGGGCAGCCGGGTGAAGGTGGAGGACCTGATTCGTGGGATTGTGGTGCATTCGGGCAACGATGCCTGCATTGTGGTAGCGGAGGCACTAAGCGGTAGTGAGGAAGCGTTTGCCGAAGATATGAATTTTATGGCCAAAAAGATTGGCTTGCATGATACCTATTTGAAAAATGCCACGGGCTGGCCGGAAGAGGGGCACGTGATGAGTGCCCGTGACCTGGGGATGCTGGCCTATCATTTGATTGAAAATTTTCCGGAATATTACCCGTATTTTGCCGAAACCACCTTCCGCTATAGCGGGATCAAGCAGAATAACCGCAATGGCTTGCTTTACCGTAATATCGGTGCCGATGGGCTGAAAACCGGGCACACGGAAGCTTCGGGCTATGGGCTCGTTTCTTCTGCCATGCAAGAAGGGCGACGGCTGATTGCGGTAGTCAACGGCCTTGCGACCAGCAAAGCGCGCAACACGGAATCGGAGCGGTTGCTGCGTCATGGCTTTCGGGATTATCGCCGTACCCAGCTTTTTGGGGCCGGGGAGGTGATTGAGCATATCCCGCTTTGGATGGGCGCAAGCGTGCGTGTGCCTGTGATCGCAGAAGAGGCGGTGACGCTGCTTTCCAGCCGTCGCATTAGCCAGCAGAAAGAGGCGCGGGTGGAGGTGCATTATGAAGGGCCAATTGCTGCGCCGGTAGAGAAAGGGCAAAGGCTTGGTGAGCTCGTGATTTTCAAAGGGGAGGGCGAGCAGCAACGCATTCCGCTTCTTGCCAAGGAATCTGTGGAGCGCGCCGGCCTTCTGGGGCGGCTTGGCACGCTGTGGCGTTATTATATACTGGGTAGACTTTAAGCGCTCTCTTCGGTGTTGCCGGTTTCTTCTTCGGCTTCTGCCTCGGCAAGGGGCGCAATGCCGGCTTTGTCGTGATCAAACTGGTACATCTCTTCCATAAAACTGCGATGCTCTTTGGAAGGTGCTTCCCCCCATCCTTTGACGACGATATGGCCATAATCTTTAAAGTCCGGGATAAATTGTTTGCCTTCAATCGCCTCATCCAGCTCTTCGAGCTGCGGACGCGTGCTGCGCAGATAGAGGTAAAACGGGTGGCCGTTTTCCGACGTGGCACGCACCAGCACCACACCTTCGTGCTTTTCCAGCAAGGTTTTTTCAACAAAACTCAGCATGATGCGTTCCTGTGTTCTTTTTTGTGAAAGGTGCGATAAGAAAGGATGCGTTTCTTTTTTAAACTCCGGGTGAGGAGGGTACAAGCGGGGGGTTAGTTTATGGCTGGAAGAGTTTCTTCTCCACGTTCTACAGGGTGTTCTAGTGCGGTTTGAGCATCGGTGCGAGCGTCTGCCCTGCCGTTTTGGGGGGCGGCAGGTACTGTAGCTTCAATAGGTGAATTAAAATGTAAGGTGCCATTTGCTAGTTCTTCTGCCAGGCGCCGGTTTTCTTCTGCTAAATCAGTACCTAAACTTAAACCTGAATCTAACTTTGTGAGCCTATCCCCTAAAGCAACAATTGCTTCTTGTATCAGAGCAGATACTTCTTCTTTAGTCCCTTCCTCTAATTGATTTAGAGCCTTAATTTCTTTCAGAAGCTCACGTGCATCTGGAACATTTCCCTGCCTAAAATACGTGTCTGCTTTTTCAAATGCTTGAGCCAATGCAGTGAATTCTGGCTTTGGGTCTTTTGCTTCAAGAGCCAAATGTTCAAGAGCCTCTGCAATCATTTTGGCTGCTAATTCGTACGGTAATATATTGGCCATAACAGGAAGATTTGCGATATTTTGTAAATCAACCACAAATTTTTGTCCATCTTCACTAATATAGCTTACTATGCCATCATTATGCCGGGCTTCATACCCGTCTAGTGATGTATCAAATGGTTCACCTTGTGCTCTGAATGCAGCCATTGTCCTCTCAGACGGTAGAACATTTATGGTTTCCTCTAACGCAAATTTATCCAGCAATAACGGACCAAATGTTTTTTTAAAAAAGCTAATTTGATTTATAAGGCCCTCAAGAGCACTCGCTAGAGATGGATTGTAGCCTCTTCCACTCTCAGCCTCTTTCTTCCACTCCGCTGAAGCTTGGTCAAAGTTGTGCATCTCGGCCAACCCTTTTTTTACATCATTGAGCAAAGGGGTTATTTCTATGGCTTGGCCGTCTTCTGAGAGTAACAATGGCGTTTTAGAAAAGCCAAGATATTGCAACGCTATTCCAATAGAAGCAAGCTGCTCTCTTTGTTCTTCTGAAGCTGCGTTATAAAAAAAATTAATCAGAGAGTCTTTGGCACGAAGCGTCATTTCATCACTTTGAAAAACAATATCACCATCTACCTTTATTTTATCTTCAGTAAAGGCAGTTTCATTATGTTTAGCAACGTTAAATGCTAAAAGTTCTTTTGCCTGGCGTGCAATTTCTTTCCGTGTTGCTTGATCCATTTCCGCCATGATGTGCCTCTATTTTTGGTTCTTAAGCATTTGGGTGTATCATCCTTTTTGCATCAGTGCAAAAATTTGGGGTGCAAAAATTTGGATACATGCGTCATTCTAGCACAGCAATCTTAATAAAGTGTAAAAGCGGGCGGTTTTTCTGGTGCATGTGTTAGAGGTTTGTTTCACGTGCAAGGAGCATCGCTTTTTTGCTGCCTCGTTTTTAACAACCTTTCCTTGCGTCTATTCGCAAAAAACGGTAGATAAGAAGGGTCTGGTTTAAAGGCTTAAAGGAGCCCTGGTTTCATGGCGCTAGATCTTACAGCATATCTGCCGATTGTGATGTTTTTGGGCGTGGCAAGTGGCCTGGCGCTGGTGGTGATTGGCATCCCTTTTTTGGTGGCGTTAAAGCGCCCGGATAGCGAAAAACTTTCGCCCTATGAGTGCGGGTTTGACCCTTTTGGCGACGCGCGCGCGCAGTTTGATATCCGCTTTTATCTTGTGGCGATCCTCTTTATTATCTTTGATCTGGAGATTGCGTTCCTCTTCCCCTGGGCCGTGGTACTGACCGATATCGGGATGCTCGGCTTTTGGTCGATGATGGTGTTTCTTGGCATTTTAACCGTCGGCTTTATCTATGAATGGAAGAAGGGGGCACTGGAATGGGAATAAGGAGTCGAAGCACATGACAAAAGAACTGCCAAATATGTTGCAGCCAGGTGCGGATCAGGATGCGCTCCTTTCTGCAGTGGGGGATGAGCTTTCCAACAAAGGCTTTGTGATCGCGAATATGGACAAGCTGGCCAACTGGGCGCGTACCGGCTCGCTGTGGCCGATGACCTTTGGGCTGGCTTGCTGCGCGGTGGAGATGATGCAGGCGGCGGCCAGCCGTTATGATATGGACCGTTTTGGGTTGCTTTTTCGCCCAAGCCCGCGCCAGAGTGATGTGATGATTGTGGCGGGTACGCTGACCAACAAGATGGCACCGGCCTTGCGTAAAGTTTATGACCAGATGGCGGAGCCACGCTGGGTGATCTCGATGGGCAGTTGCGCCAACGGTGGGGGGTATTACCATTATTCCTATTCCGTGGTGCGTGGTTGTGATAGGATTGTGCCGGTGGATGTCTATGTGCCCGGCTGCCCGCCCACGGCCGAAGCGCTGCTTTATGGCGTGCTGCAACTGCAGAAAAAGATCCGCCGCACGGGCACCTTGATTGACCGGCGCAAGCAGGAAAGTGCTTAAAAAAGGCAAGCGATGAGTTATACGCAGGAAGAATTAGAAGAAACGGTGACCTCCGCCCTGCCCAAAGGGCTTGAGGCGCGTTTTGTGCCATCGGCTGATGAGGTGACACTGGAGGTCGAAAGCCAGGATGTGTTGCGGCTCCTTTGTGCGTTAAGGGATAATGGGAGTTGCCAGTTTAAGCAGCTGGTGGATGTGTGCGGTGTGGACTATCCGGCGAGGGAAAAGCGTTTTGAGGTGGTCTATCACCTGCTTAGCCTGAAATATAATTGCCGCGTGCGGGTGAAAGTAGCACTGGCGGAGGGGGAGGAGGTGCCTTCTGCCGTGGATATCTTTAGCAACGCAAATTGGCTAGAGCGCGAGGTGTATGATATGTATGGCGTGGTCTTTACGGACCATCCGGATTTGCGCCGCATCCTAACGGATTATGGCTTTGAGGGGCACCCGCAGCGCAAGGATTTTCCGCTGACCGGCTACAAGGAAGTGCATTATAGCGAGAAAGAGAAAAGGGTGGTGCAGGCACCGGTTTCTCTGCCGCAGGCCTTCCGCAATTTTGACTTTGAAAGCCCGTGGGAAGGCACGGATTATGTGCTGCCGGGCGATGAGAAGGCAACGGGATAATTTTACTCAAAGGGGGGTGGTGATCCATGACAGATAAAAGCAAGCAGTGGCGAGAAAAAGTCAGCAATGACCCCGTGGTCACGCTCACCGTAGAAGAGGGTTCTGCAGTGGATTTCGCCGTGCAGGCCATTGCAGAGAATCCTTTTATTCCGGATACATGGGTGCGTTATATGTTGGATGGTTATTCAGATGAGGTTAAAGAACTTCTTAAAGATGAAACGCTGAAGACGCTAGAAAGAGTAGGAATTGGCCATATAGACGAAGAGAGGGAGCTTCGTTGGAAGATGTCACAAAATGAAGAAGGAACCTGGCAGCTTGTAAAGCCAATCAATAATCCTAAGACTGCAGCTGATGTACAACCTTTCTGGAAGAAAACCGATGCCTTTGATGAATCAAAGGCATTGATAGGCACATTGCAAGAGTGCATCAAAGATAAAGGATATCCCTATGAAATCTCTTTTGCCCAAAAGGAAGTGGACGCATTAATAGATGTGCCAACACAGCTTATTTATATTGGCAATCGGCTTATGCAAAATGTCAGTGCAATGACGGTGATGGGGGGTATGAGCCTTATTGAAGAACATAACGTATTTAGGAGTAACGCAATAAAGCAAATGCAAGGGGATCCAGATAAAATAATGTTACACCTTGAAAGTACAGGTATGTCAAATAGGAGTGTATTGGATGAATTGGAGGGTCTGTTTCAAGGGAGTGCCTCAGACCATGCGGGAATAGCGATGCTTGGTGGCACACTTCATGATTCAGCCAAAGTGATTGAAGCCTTGCCAAAAGCCATCATGCAGCAATTGCTTGCGCAGGGCAGGGGGGCCGAAAAAAGGCAATAAATAAAACGTATAAAAAGCAGAAGTGATATTGTCATGCCTGCCTGAATGTACTATATCTGCCCGCAAGGTAAAAGCGCTGCCCTAAAGATCCCTTTGAAGAGGCGAGCAGGCTTTTATCCGATACATTACTGCTTTTTATGGCGGGTGTAGCTCAGTTGGTTAGAGCGCCAGATTGTGGCTCTGGAGGTCGCCGGTTCAATTCCGGTCACTCGCCCCACCACTTCTTTTTTAAGGCAACGGGTCACGATGCATCCGGTCCAGCGTGGCCTGCAAAATAAACGAGGCTGCCACCGCGTCCACTTTTTCCCTGCGGGTTTTGTGCTTGGCCTGGGTATGGTGCAAGGCTTCCTGCGCCGCGTTGGTCGAAAGCCTTTCATCCTGCAAAAAAACAGGGATAGGGTGAATCTTTTGCAGGTTGCGCACAAACTGCCGAACCGATTGGCACGCTTTTCCTTCCTGCCCGTTCATGTGAAGCGGCAGGCCCACCACCAACAAAGCCACTTCGTGTGCTTCAATCACCTCGATCAGACGCGCGGCATCTTGTGTAAATTTGGTGCGTTTGAGGGTCAAAAGAGGAGTGCCAATACGCTGGTAGATATCGCTGAGTGCAAGCCCCAGGGTTTTGCTCCCCACATCCACACCTAAAAGTTTTTTACCCAGAGGTAACACTTGCTGGAGCAATGCGATGTCCGAAATAGGTTCCGTAGCCATGATAATTGAAGAGGTGAGGGTGGTGGGATAAGGGCTAGACACTGTGATGAAACTATAGTGTCTAAAGCTTTACCACCACACGGTTGCGTCCTGTGTTTTTGGCTTCATAAAGCGCTTCATCGGCACGCTTTAACAAAGATTTTCCCTGTGTTTCGCCTTTTTTGAGGTCAGAAACACCAATGCTCACTGTGCAGTTGACCTTTCCGGGCTCAGCAGAAATCATAAAGGGTTCTTCTTCGATGCGCTCCCGTGTGCGCTCTGCGATATGCTCGGCCGTGACAAGGCTGGTATTGGGCATGATCACAATGAACTCTTCACCGCCGGGGCGCGTGGCCAGATCGGTGCTGCGCACGCTATTTTGAATGCGTAAGGCCACCTCTTTGAGCACCTCATCCCCAACCGCGTGCCCCCAGCCTGGATGATCGTTCACGCGTTTGAAGTGGTCAATATCAATGACGAACGCAGAAAGTTCGCTATCACGCGAGGTGCAATCCTGCACAATATTCTCCAAATGCGCGTCCAGATATCGCCGGTTATACAAGCCGGTGAGGCTATCTTGCACCGCCGCTGAAAGGCTATCACGGTAATTGGATTTTAGCAGATCCTGGTATTTTTTCCGCCGCACCTGCGTTTGCGTGCGTGCCAAAAGTTCGTTGGTTTCAAATGGTGTCATGATGTAGTCATCCACCCCAATTTCCAACCCTTTAAGCAAGAGATTGCGGTCATCTTCATCGACTAGAATCATCAGCGGTACCAAGCGATTCTGCTCCATGCTGCGTAGGTTCATGCCCAGTCTTAAGCCATCCATGTCGTCCAGCATGGTATTGATAATCACGAGGTCAAAGCGATGCTGTGTGGCACGTTCTTCGGCCAATTCGGGCTCTACCAGGGTTACATGATGACCGGCTTCGGTCAGGATCGACTGAATCTTTTGCGATTGCACAATGTCATCATCAATGACCAAAATCTTGCCATAGGTGGGTTGGTCAATAGGAGGGAAGTCAAGGTCATTCACGCCAAACTGCATGCGCGTACGGTCGCGCAGTCGTAATTCTTCCAGCATCATTTTAAGCCGCACAAGCGAGCGTACCCGTACAAACAAGTGGACTTCATCCACAGGCTTGGTCAAAAAATCGGTAGCACCGGCCTGTAACCCTTGTATGCGGTCTTCCACCTCACTGAGGGCGGTCACCATCACCACGGGAATATGGGCCGTTTCCGGATTGGCTTTTAAATGACGGCAAGTCTCAAACCCATCCATTTCCGGCATCATCACATCAAGAAGGATAATATCTGGACGAATTTCCTGCGTTTTTTCCAGTGCCTCTTTGCCGCTATAGCACGAAAAAACCGTGTAGTATTCCTTGGCAAGCTTGGCTTCCAGCAGCTTCACATTTTGTGGTATATCATCTACGACCAGCACGCGACCTGTCATATGATTTCTCCGCTAGACATATGGATCAATTATATTCAGGAATGATTCGATGGAAATAGGTTTTGCTAGATAGCCTTCGCATCCGGTGGCAAGTATTTGCTCTTCATCTTCCTGCATGGCAAAGGCGGTGACTGCAATAACGGGAATATGCTTTAAACCATCATCCTGTTTGATTTGCTGGATAATTTCCATACCAGAAACGTTGGGCAATTGAATATCCATAATAATAAGGTCGGGTTGCTCTTGCACCACAAGTGACATCGCCTCGCGTCCATCATTGGTGTCGACAATCTGGCAATTTTTTGTATCGAGTAGGTCTCGAAATAATTTAAGGTTCAGCTCATTGTCTTCGACAATCAGCACTTTTTTGTTTTTTGCTTCCATCACAATGCCCTCCAAGCATTTTCATCTTCTAGGCACTATAGTAACAGAACACAAGGTAAGCAATGGCGCTGTTGCGGTATTTCCGATATCGTCATGCAAAGCAGCCAAGAGGGGGGCGCATGCTTTTGGTCCTTAAATATAGATAATATATATTATGGAAAATAATAAGGAGGGGTGTGTCAGGAAACCTTCCTTTGGCTACCTGGGCTATTTTGGATTAAGAATATTAGTGAGCCTATTGATTTAAAGACGCTTTTGTAAAAAAAATGCTTGAAGAAGCTCACGGCATGCTTGTTCTTCCACGCCACTATAAATATCGGTTTTGTGGTGGCAGGTGGGCTGGCTAAAAATACGCGCTCCGTGCTCAATGCCTCCACCTTTGGGGTCGGATGCACCGTAATAAATGGCGCCAATGCGCGCATGGGCCAGCGCTTGGGCGCACATGGCACATGGTTCTAGCGTCACATAGATGCTGCAATGCTCCAAGCGACGGGAGGACGGTGTGTGTTGGTGGCACCACCTGCTTGCTTCACGGATGGCCAACATTTCTGCGTGGGCGGTTGAGTCGTGATGCGTTTCCACTTTATTGCTACAAGCAGCGATAATTGCTTTGGTTTTTTGGTCTACAATCACCGCGCCGACTGGCACTTCACCCTCTTCTGCTGCTTGCTTGGCAAGTTTTAGCGCCTCCTGCATATAAGGATTGGTATAAGGATTGGTGGAAGCCTTAGCCATAGAGCTTTTGGCCAATGTTAAGGGCGCGCTGATGGGCTAATACATGGTGCACGCGGATAAAATCAACGCCTTGTGTTGCCAGATAAGCACTGACCAGGCAAGTTTCGATGTCGCGTTCCTGTGCCTGCACGGCAGGATGCGTGGCAAGAAAGGATTTACGCGAATGGCCCACAAGCCAATTGCTACCAACCTTTTTCTTGATTGCTCCGATGCCGCGTATAATCTGCCAAGATTGTTCGGCGGTTTTGCCAAAGCCAATGCCGGGGTCAAAAATGATCTGGTTTGGATTGATGCCTTTTTTAGAAAAATCTGCCATTTTTTCTTCTGCCCAATGCGATAGATAGGCTACCATATTGGTGCCCTCCGGCAAGGTTTTGGCCGGGTCCGCAGGAATACCACAGTGGTGCATCACAATGTAAGGAGCTTGGTAGGCCTTGATGCACTCTAGCATAGCAGGGTCTTGCCCACCGGACACATCGTTGATCCACGCAGAAGGGATATGCTCTAAGATACGTGAAGCCATTTCGCTATGCCGTGTATCAATGCTGAGTATGGTTTTTTTTTCTAGGGCTTGGTACGCTTCCAATAAAGGCGCAAGGCGCTGCCACTCAAGTTCTTGGGTAACGGGAGACGCGCCTGGACGCGTGGACTCCGCCCCAACATCAATAATATGAGCGCCCTGTTGCTGCAGTGTTTGCAGGCGCTTTAATATATCATGGGCAGAAAGACACTGCCCGCCATCGGAGAACGAATCGGGCGTGATATTGATAATGCCCATAATGCGTGTTGGAGAGGACATGATTTATCGCAGTTGGTAGCCTGTTTTATGTATAGGCAATGTCCAAAGGTTTGAATAGCGCCGATTGAGGCTATCAAGGGTTTTGCCTTTTTCTTTGGTAGGCCCCGGCATGTGCCAGTTTTTCATGATATCGGTTAAAGGCTTAAGCACAAAGGAGCGATGGAGTATTTCAGGGTGTGGCAGCGTTAACTCTTTGGTATGCATGCATTGCTTGCCAAAAAAAAGCAGATCAATATCCAAGGTACGCGGCGCCCATACTTCCCCTGGCATTCTTGTGCGCCCCAATTGCTTTTCGATCTTTTGTGTGCATCGCAGGAGCGCGTGCGGTGTCAGCGTGGTATCGCCATAGAGCACCGCATTGATGTAAGGTTTATTCCAATGGCTTGGCGCACCCTCTTTCATCAGCGCGCCGGACTCATATACCGGAGAAATATGATGGATCATGAGATGCTGGCGTAAGGCTTGCACCGCCCTTTGCAAGTAATAAAGGCGGTTGCCCACATTAGACCCGAGTGAGAGAAAAACGGGGTGGCTTGCCATGTCACGAAAGGGAATAGAGATATGGTTTTGCGCGATGTGCGCGCTTTAGTCGCGCGGGACCAGCTTGCGGATTTCTTTTTCCACAAGCTCCTGGACCAAAATAGGCAGGTTTTCATTGAGCCAATCTGCGAGCATCGGACGGAGGGTCTCAACGACAAGATCTTCTAACGTGTTGCCACTACGGAAGTCGGGCGAGTCAATATCGGGTCGCGGAATGTTATCCACCAGCGATTGTAGTGCTTGGGTGGAAGCTTGTGCGATGCTATCGGTCACCAGCGCTTCTTTCTTGCCTTCTGCACCTGATTCAGCATCCTCTTCCGGGCTTGCTTCTGCTACCGCTTGCTCTTCCGGTGAGGCGTCAGATGTCGCGGCTTCTGCCTCGGCAGGCGCTGCTTCGGTGGCAGGCTCTTCTGCTGCCACAGCCTCCGCTGCCAGATCGGCTTCGGCTTCCTCTGTTGGTGCTTCTTCTGCTTGCGGCGCGTTGGAAGCTTCGTCTTCTAGCAAGGCATCAATGTCATCGAGCACATCGCCGCCCTCTTGCGCTTCTTCCTCGGCAGCAGGAGCAGGCTCTGAAGCAGGCTCGGCTTCAGCTGGCTGCTCTTCCGTGCTTTCCACCACATCGGTCAGCTCGAGGATCTCCTCGCCCTGCGCTTCTGTTGCATCTGTGGCGGCGCTCTTAGCTTCTGTTGCTTCTGCTTCACTCACCTGCGCGGTATCCTCACTCTTTTTTTCATCTTCATCTGCAATAATGGTACGAATGGAGCTTAAAATATTCTCCATCGATTCTTCTTGCGGTTCTGTTTGTTCTTCTTCTGCCATCATGCTACCATTTTATTGCCTTATGGCGTGCAATATTTATTTGCTATTTTATATGCTTATAAAAGAGCGCGGGGCTGATGTCATTTAAAAAATAAAAAAGTAGCGATAGATCAACCATCCGCTCAGTTAAAATTGCAGTTCCTGGGGGTAAATACCCCACAGATAGACACGCTCTACCCAACCGGTATAGGCCCCGACGCGTAATTTGCACATGCCAGGTTCACATAGAAGAATATTGGCGTGCACGCCTTCCTCCAGGTAAGCAAGCGTTGAAGACTCAACGGAAGAGGTTTTATATAGCGGGCGCGTTTGCCCGGTGATAATGGCGCTACGTTTGGAAGATAACATGCTGCGGTGGATCCATCCTTCGTCATTTTGGATGTCGCGCACCCTCCTCCATTCATTGAACTCGGCAATGATTTCCAGCGGAATGCCTGGACGTTTTAAGACCCACTTGATTGGGTAGCGAATGCCAGGCCCTACACGCACATTGGCTTCGGATGCTT
>JANQHP010000199.1 GCA_028282625.1 Rickettsiales bacterium
GATCTACACCACCCTCGCCTTGCTTGCGGCCATGCCCTTATGCGCATGGGCCGAAATGGATAGCACCGCATCACACGCAGGCACCCTCACGTTAAAGCAAACGCTGCAACAGACCTACCACCATAATTTCGTGCTCAAGTCCGAGCGGGCCCAAGCCTCTGCCACAGAGCGCGGCATATTGCGCAGCTATGCCTCCTGGCTCCCAAGTGTAGATGCCTATTACCATATGGGGCGGACGCGTACCAATTTGAATGATACAGGTCATGAATATGAAAATCCGGATAGCTACGGCCTAACGCTTAGCCAACCCCTGTTCAAAGGTGGCCGAAGCCTTGCAGAGTGGAAGCAGGCAAGGCTGAACAGCGACGCGGCACGCTGGAACTTTAAAGAGCAGGAACAAGCCGTGATGCTTTCTGCGATTGGGGTATTTTTGGATATCATCTTAAATCGTGAAATCTACCAGCTCAGCCAGCATAAAAAATCGGTATTAGCGGCCCATTTAGATGCCGCACTGGACCGTTTTGAAGTCGGCGATGCGACACGTACCGACGTGGCACAGGCAGAGTCGCGTCTTTCCTTGGCAGAATCCGATGCCCTGAAGGCCAAAGCAGATACCATCCGCTCCTCGGCGCGATTTGAACGGGTCGTCGGCATCAAGCCACCTCCCGGCACACGCAACCTGCCCTCACCCTACCCCAATAACATGCCCAACCTTCCAGAAACCTATGACATGTTCAAAACAGATGTCATGGCGCAAAATTTTCGCTTAAAAGCTGCAGAAAAACGCTATTTAAGCGCGGAGCAGGATACCAACGCCAGCTACGGTGCGTTTTTGCCGGAAATCAATTTGGAGGGAAGCATGGACCGTCGTCGCGATCAAAGCGGGTTTGCACGCGAAATTGACTCCGACGAAGTCATGGTCACCTTCTCTTTCCCTCTGTTTCGAGGAGGCGAGAACCTTGCCAACACGCAAGAAGCACGCGACTTAGAAAAGAAAACAGGCTTTGAGCGCGATGAAACACGCCTGCAAATCCACGATGACGCCATCACCTTCTGGAACGACGTACACACTGCCCGCGCACAAATCAAAGCAGCCCAGGCGGGTGTCAGAGCCGCCACCCTCGCGCTGGATGGCGTCAAGCAAGAACAGCAACTTGGCGCCCGCACGGTCATCGATGTATTGGACGCAGAAGAAGAGCTCTTTGAAGCACAAGTTGCCCTTTCTACCGCGAAACATGATACAGCCCTTGCGGTCTATCAAGCACAAATGCTGATGGGCAAACTCACGGCAGTAGACCTTGGCTTAGAGTAGCACGCCCGCGTTTACCCCTCCCCTTTTTCTCCCACCACTTCCACCGGATGCACTTTTTTGATAATAATTATCAAAAAGAGGTTGACGCCTGGATGAGCAAATGATAATCATTCTCACACTGAAGGTGAAGGGGACATCACTTTGTTACTTTAAGACAAAGCCTATAACGTTAAAAAAGCGTTTGCTCCCAAAGCCCGCTAACGTGAACCCATTTCAATAGAAAGACATAAACTATGCGTACCTCCCTCCCTCTTCTAACTTGCACAGCCTTGCTTGCCTCCACTGCCCTGAGCTCTGCACCCGCATATGCAGAAGAACGCCAAGCCGGCAGCGCGATTACATCACTGGATGCCGTGACTGTGTATGCCACGCGTAGTGAACAGTCCACCTTTGATGTACCCGCCATGGTTTCGAGTGTGGATGCCGGGGCGGCGGGCCATGCGCTGGCAGGGGATATCGGTGACTTGCTCGAACATACTGCGTCGGTAGAGGTAGATGGTGGCCCACGGCGCACAGGTCAAACCATCAGCATTCGCGGGTTTGACGATGAAGCTATCATCACGCTGATTGATGGCCGCAGGCAAAATTTTGAAGCCCAGCACGATGGCCGGTTTTTCCTAGACCCCTCTCTGCTCAAACGCGTGGAAATCGTGAAAGGTGCCTCTTCGGCGATTTATGGCGGTGGCGGCGTAGGGGGTGTGGTGGCTTTTGAAACCAAAGATGCCGCAGACCTGCTAGAACCTGGGCAAACGATGGGAGCAACCACTTCCTTCTCCTACCGTAGTGCCAACAACGAATATGCACCTATCCTCACCGGGTATGGCCGCTCTGGCAATTGGGACGTGCTCGGAAGTCTGACCTACCGCAATTCGGGTGATATTGAACAAGGCAACGGCAGTGAGCTAAGTGCGGAAGACCAAATCCTCTCTGGTCTATTTAAAACAGGCTATACTTTTAACGACTTCCACAATGTCTCCTTTCAGTATCAGGCATTTAGCAACAATGCAGAAGAGCCCAACAACGGTACCACTGCGATTGATAGCTCCAACCCTATCGTCAACAAAGATACGCTGGACAACCAATTCAGCCTGAAATATGCCTACGAAAATCCTGCGAACACATGGCTTAAACCCAAACTGCACCTTTACTACAATATCAGTGAAGTTGAAGAAGAAGACATCAGCGGCACCAACGCTGGCCGTGTCCAAACGCGCGAACTGGAAACACTTGGCTTCACCTTAGACAACCAAACCGTATGGGTAGACACCCCGTCGCGTAAGCATACCCTTTCCTACGGTGTGGAATACTATACCGATGAACAAACCGGCACCAGCACCACCACTGGCACACGCGCGGGCGTGCCCGATGCCGAAGCCACCAATTACGGCGTCTATATTCAAGATGAAATTGTGGTGGAAAACCAGATGGGTGAATTGCTTTTCATCCCAGCCGTACGTTACGACTCTTACGAAAGTGACGACGATGTAGGCAACAGCCAGGATGAAAATGAGTTTTCACCCAAATTTGCCATGAGCTACAAACCCAGCGAAAATTATGTGCTCTTTGGTAGCTGGGCGCGTGCCTTCCGTGCACCGCACCTCACCGAAATCTACCCAAGCGGGCAGCATTTTCCTGGTGTCCCTGGGCCATTTGGCTTTCCGGCCAACAATTTTATCGCCAATCCCAACCTGAAGCCTGAAACGGTGACCACCATCGAACTCGGCGCAGGGGTCGACTTTACCGGCATCTTTGGTGAGTCCGACCGTGGTAAAGTGAAATTTGCCTGGCATCAAAGCGACGGCGAAAATTTCATCTCCCAGGTCATTAACATCCCAGGCGGCACCACCACCAACGTCAATATCGAAAACGCCTCCATCCATGGCTGGGAAATTGATGGTGAATATGCTGCCGGTCCTTTAACGGCCAAAGCAGGCCTGGCCTACGTGGCTGCCAAAAACGACAACACCGGCGCCGATCTTTCCAACAGCATCCCGCTGACCTTCACCTCCGATGTGAGCTACAATATTGAATCTATTGACAGCATCGTGGGCTGGCGGGCACGTTTTGCCAAGGAAAACAACAAAGTCGATAGCGGCGATACTGTCACCGATGGCTACGGCGTGCATGACCTCTACTACCGTTGGGCTCCGGACCAAAAAGGCCTGGAAAATCTCACCGTAGACCTTGGCGTGGATAACGTCATGGATAAAGCCTACGCACGTCGCTTCAGCACCTTGCTGGAAGAAGGCCGCAGCTTTGTCGGAAGAGTCTCCTTTAAATGGTAGCATTGCACACGATACACCTTCCAGGTGGTCCAAGCTTTTTTAGTCGCAAAGGTCTATGCTACCTGTTGCTTGCCCTGCTGATCAATATCGTGTTGCTTTTTAGCATCAATATTCAAGCGGAAGCTATTCCTGCGAAAGAATTGCCGAGCCTGAAGGTCAATTTGATGTCCATCGCGGCACCCACGCCGCATGTGCACCCTGCCCATACCAAACCACAGCCCAAGCCCGTTATGCAAAAAGCACCGGAAGTGGTTCAAAAGCATGTGCCAAAAGCAAAGCCCATCGCGCAAAAGAAGCCTACGCCAAAACCCAAACCTGTGATCAAGGCTGCACCTCTGGTCAAACCCACACCGCCTGTGCAAGTGCCAGCACCCATCGTGACCGCCGCCAAAGCTCCTATGCCATATATACCAGCTAGCAACGACCGTGGCACCGAAGCTTCCACTGTCATTGCGCCCGCGCGCTACCGAAAGCAAGTGCCGCCCGTTTACCCGCGTCGTGCCATGGAGTTGGGCCAGCAAGGCATGGTGATGCTGCACGCCCAAATCACACCAAACGGTCAGGCCGAAAAGCTGAAGATAGCCGATTCTTCCGGGCACCGTCTGCTGGATATGGCTGCTTTGAGCGCCGTCAAAAAATGGGAGTTTGAACCGCCAACCTATCAAAATCGCCACACCACTGGTTGGGTGAGTGTGCCGGTTCATTTTGTATTGCGCTAGGCACAGTAGCAAAAATTTCGTATAGTTTCGTATAGTTTAAGGTGATAGAAATCAAAGGAGAGAAAGATGAACCACCCCGCAACAGAAATAGCCTATAGCCCCGCCGAAGAAATTCGGGTGCGCTATGAGGTGCTCAAAGAACAAAATCCTGAGATCCGTGCGCGCAATGCCGCCCAGGAGCTAAACGTTTCCGAAGGCGAGCTTTTAGCCTGCCGCGTCGGTCAGGATGCAATCCGTCTGGTCGATGATGCGCAAGCCATTTTGGAAGCCATATTGCCACTGGGTGAAGTGATGGCGCTCACCCGTAACGAAAGCTGCGTGCATGAGCGCAAAGGTGTGTATGACAATGCGAGCTTCTTTGAACATGGCAAGATGAAACAGGGCCTGTTTGTGAACCCTGATATCGATTTGCGCCTCTTTATGAACCATTGGGCGTATAATTTTGCTGCTATTGAGCAAACACGCGGCGGGCCGCGCAAGAGTCTGCAATTCTTTGATAAAGAAGGGATAGCGCTCCACAAAATTTACCTCACCTCCAAAAGCGATGAGGCGGCCTATGACGCGCTGGTGGAACAATTCCGCGCGGAAAATCAGCCTGATTTCATCGAGATTGAGCCTTATGCACCCAAGGCAGCAGACCTGCCCGATAGCGAGATTGACTGGAAAGGTCTACGCACTGCGTGGGAAAATCTACAAGATACGCATGATTTCTTTACCATGCTGCGTAAATTCAAGGTGGGTCGCTTGCAGGCACTCAAAAATATCGGCGAAGATTTTGCCTATGAAGTGCCAAATACCGCTTCTCGGAACATACTCGAGCTTGCACGGGATACCGAGTGCGAGATCATGGTTTTTGTTGGCAATCGTGGGTGCATTCAAATCCACAGCGGTCCCGTGAAAAAGCTCTTGGAGCACGGCACCTGGTACAATGTGATGGACCCCATGTTTAATCTGCATCTGCAAGAGCCGAATATTGCTAGCACCTGGGTGACCAAAAAACCCACGGAAGATGGCATTGTGACAGCGCTGGAAGTGTTTGATCAAGACAATGAGCTTATTGTCACCTTCTTTGGCAAACGTAAGCCTGGCATTCCTGAACTGGAACTATGGCGGGAAATCACCGCTAAGTTACCACAGCAATAAAGGACTCCCTCCACATGCCAGAATGGTTTTTGCAGCTTGGGCTCATGGGCTGGCCCTTAGCGTTTTGCTCTTTGCTTGCCATCGCGGTCGTCTTAGAGCGTAGCACGTTCTATATCAAAGCATTGATGCAGAAAGAGGCAACCTACCAGCACTTTAAAGCGTGCCTGGTAGAGCATAAAACGCAGCCCAAGGCCACGCGTGATGAGATGGTCAGCGTGCTGCTGGATGAACTGCAGCCCTCTTTTTACAACGGACTCAAATTGCTCCGCATTGTCGGCACGTTAAGCCCGATGCTGGGGTTGCTCGGCACCATTTTAGGCATCATCTCGGCCTTTCGGGTGATTGCCTCACAAACAGGTCCGGTCACGCCCAACATGATTGCCGATGGGCTGTGGGAAGCCATGCTTACCACCGCGGCGGGCCTTTTCATTGCCCTACCCTCGCTATTAATGGCCCATTTTTTCCGCTCCTTAAGCGAACGTATGCTTGGCGATCTGTGTTTTCGCTTGAACAAACTCTCGCTGGATTTTGAGCTTGGGCACAAGCAAGAAGGCAGTAGCTCTTCTACTAAAAGGCCTGTACCCGCCAACGCATCTTTCGCCCTGAAGGAAGAAGCGCTGTGATAAGCCTGCAACCCAGCGACCCTCAGGAAGGAACCTTGCGGGATCTAGGGCCCGACCTCACGCCCATGCTGGATATCTTGTTTATTTTGCTAGTCTTTTTTA
>JANQHP010000003.1 GCA_028282625.1 Rickettsiales bacterium
GGCACGGTCCATGTGGTGGTCAACAACCAGGTAGGCTTTACCACCAACCCGCATGAGGGGCATCTTTCGCCCTATCCAACGGATCTTGCCATGGCGATCCAGGCACCGATTTTCCACGTGAATGGCGACGACCCGGAAGCCGTGATCCATGCGGCGAATTTGGCGGCGGAATACCGTCAAACCTTCAAAAAAGATGTGGTGATCGACATCTGGTGTTACCGCAAGCACGGGCATAATGAGGGCGATGAGCCGCGCTGGACCCAGCCGGAAATGTACCGCGCGATCGACCAGAAAGAAACACCGCGCGATATTTATGCCACGCAATTGATCGCCGAAGGCACGCTTAGCCAAGAAGAATTTGAAGCGATGAAAGCAAGCTTCCACGCGAAGCTGGAAGAGGCCTACGAAGGCGCCAATGACTACAAGCCGGAAAAAGCGGATATGCTGGAGGGCAAATGGAGCGGCATTTCTCAGGCCGAAGAAGGCGAGAAGCCGACCATTGAAACCGGCGTGGCGCTCAAGAAGCTAAAAGCGCTTGGGAAGTCTTTTGCCAAGAAGCCAGGCGAGATGCAATTGCATCGCGGCGTGGAGCGGGTGCTGGGCAATCGCAGCAAGATGATCGAAAGCGGCGAGGGCTTGGATTGGGGCATGGCCGAGCATCTGGCCTTTGCCTCCCTGTTGGATGAGGGTGTGCCGATCCGTCTTTCGGGTCAGGATGTGCGCCGCGGGACCTTCTCCCACCGCCATTCCGCGCTATGGGATCAAGAAAGCGGCGCCATCCATTTTCCGCTCAACCATGTGAGCGAAGGCCAGGCGCGTTATGAGGCAATTAACAGTAACCTGTCTGAATTTGCGGTGCTGGGCTATGAATATGGCTATAGCTCGGCCGAACCCAACGCGCTCACCATCTGGGAGGCCCAGTTCGGCGATTTTGCCAATGGCGCGCAGATTGTGTTCGACCAGTTTATCTCCAGCGCGGAAGTCAAATGGCTCCGCATGAGCGGGCTGGTGCTCTTGCTCCCGCACGGCTATGAAGGCCAGGGGCCCGAGCATAGCTCGGCGCGGCTCGAGCGCATGCTGCAAATGTGCGCGGAAGACAATATGATTGTCGCCAATTGCACCACACCGGCGAATTATTTCCACCTGCTGCGTCGCCAGATGGCGCGCGATTTCCGCAAGCCGCTGATCGTGATGACGCCCAAATCGCTGCTGCGGCACAAGCGTGCGCAATCCAGCCTCAAGGAGCTTGCCGAGGGCAGCCGCTTCCGTCGGGTTATCGGCGAAGAGGCGCTGAAAACGTCGGATAGCAAGATCCGTCGCGTGGTGCTTTGCAGCGGCAAAGTCTATTACGATTTGCTCGAAGCGCGCGAAAAAGCGGACGTGAAGGATGTGGCGCTGGTGCGGCTGGAACAATTTTACCCCTTCCCGGCCAGCTCCCTGAAACGGGAGCTTAAGCGCTACAAAAAGGCGGAGATCGTCTGGTGCCAGGAAGAGCCGGAGAATATGGGCGGCTGGCAGTTTGTGGACCGCTTGATCGAGGGCGTGCTCGGGGAAGTCGGCAACCAGGCCCATCCACGTCCCCGCTATGTGGGCCGCAAAGCCGCGGCTGCCACCGCCTGCGGCTACATGAAAATCCACCAGGCTGAGCAGCAAAAACTACTGGAAGAAGCCTTGGCTTAAGCGTCGCTTCGCTCTTAAGGAGCATGCTAAACGCGTGCTCTAAGGAAGTGCCGACGCACAGCCCTTATATCCCCTCTCCCGCTTGCGGGGGAGGGTTAGGGTGGGGGTGTATTCTTTATTAAAAGGGGGTCTTAACCCCCGCGCCCCCGCCGGCGCACGTACGCCGCGTCGCTTCGCTCCTACTCGCGGGCTTAAAAGCCCGCTCCGGGAGGTGTCCATGCACCACCTCAATATCCCCCCTCCCCGTCATCCCGTAACTCTCACCACGCAACTATAATCACTAACAATTAATTAATAATTCTTGACTCTAGCGGGCATCTCTGCTAGTATAGCTGCATTGTTTCAGGTGTGTTTTTAAGCGTCTCTCTGACGCGTGAAACCTCTGTTGATGTGCTTTTTTGATCAGGCACAGACATCTTTCATGTCCGTTCAACAAGGGTTTCCGTGTTCGGAGAAGCATGCTTGCTTCACACCAAAATCGGCCGCCTCACGCGGCAAATAAGGAGCTTTTCATGCGCATGTTTCCTGTCATCCTTGTAGTATTGGTGCTGCTTACGGTGAGCGTGGCACTCTACCTCAACATGAATCAGCGATGGGAGAACCAAGCAAACTTGATCCACCAAACGATTCAAAAATCTGTAGTTGCCTTCTATTACGATGCACAAAAAGTGAGGTGGAGACGTGTCCATGTCTCCTCTCTCAAATCCAGCAAAAGGTCGGTAATGGTGTTTATTGAAGACCAAACCGGCAAGGAACTCCTAGTCAAACACTGGCCGCTCGAGCAAGAGTTTTTTGGGTGGGATGAAACCACGGCCGGCCACCTGGCAAGGGTGGCTTAATGGACCCCAGGGGCTTGCCCCCAAAAGGCTTATCCTCGACAGCCCTCCACCGGAAGGAAAGGAGGGCAGGGCTTTTGAAACCCGCCGCAAGACATTCGTTGTCAAGATCAGAGGAGGGCGGCACCGGGCTGTTTTGCAGCCATCCGGCGATCAAAACCCCACCTTTGTCCTCCACCTCTTCTATGGAGAGGGGGAGGACAGCGCCGAGGATCATTTGCGCAGTATCCGCTTAATGCCTCTGGGGAATTACCTGATTGCCCCGAACGGAGAAGCGGAGCTCCTTTGGCATCCCCACAGCAACAAGCTGGTTGGAGAACTCCTCGTTGGCAGACAAATGATCAACATCGAACTGATTCAACCGTGAACCGGACCGCACGTAGCGCTCGAG
>JANQHP010000023.1 GCA_028282625.1 Rickettsiales bacterium
CGGGGGTGGAATCGGCGACCACGGCGCCGCCGACCTGAAATTCCACCTGGCCGGGCGTGGCGATGATGGTGCGGATGACCACGGAGAAATCGGCACTTCCATCGGCTCCCATCCACCCGATAGCACCGCTATAGACCCCACGTCCGGGGTCCTCGAGATCGGAGCAGAGCGTGATGGCGGCGATTTTGGGTGCGCCGGTCATGGAGCCCGGAGGAAAGCAGCCTAGCACCAGGTCCAGGGTGGAAGTGTTCGGGGTTTTTTGCCCGCAGATGGTCGAAGACATGTGATGCACATGGGCATGAGAGGTGATGTCATACAAAGAGGGCACCTGGATGGAGCCTGGGATGCAATGCTGTGCTAAGTCGTGGCGCATGAGGTCCACGATCATGAGGTTTTCGGCTTGGTCTTTGGTGCTGGCGGCAAGCTGCGCTTTAAGGGCAGCGTCCTGAGCTGGGTCGTGCGGCGTGCGCGTGATGGAGCCTTTGATCGGACGTGCCTGCACCTCGCCTTGGGCACTGATCTGCAAGAATTGTTCCGGGCTGGAGGAAAGGATCGCTTTTTCGCCGAGCTTCAGATAGGCGGCATACGGTGCCGGATTGGTGGTGCATAAACGGTCAAACAGGTCAAAATGAGGGTAGGGCTCGGCCGTGGAGGCATAAAATTTGCGCGTGAGATTGGCCTGGTAGACGTTTCCTTTGGCGATGGCCTGTTTCACCTGAAGGATTTTTTGCTCATAGGCGGCGCGGCTCATGTTGGAGCGCACGGTCTGCGCCGGCGGCAACGTACTGGAGGCAAAGCAGGGCGAAGGAATTTTGGCAAGATCTTCGCGGCTTTGCGCCCAGACTTCGACTTCCTGCTTGAGGTGGTCAAACTGCAAGATGATGCCAAAGCGACCCATCCATAAATCGGGCAGGCCATGGTCGGCCGGTGCATCTTCGGGCAGGGTTTCCAGTTGGTTTTTCAGCCCATAGCCAAGATAGCCGAACCATGCGTTGGCAAGCGGTGGGGCTTGTGTGGGACGAAGAAGCTGTTCCAGGTTTTGGGTATCACGGAGGGTTTCTTGCAGGTCGAACGCGAGGAAGGAATGCTGGCCGCTATAGCTATGGGTGTGGGCGGAATAGAGCAAGACGCAATGGGTCTGTTCTTTGGCGACAGCACGCGCCAGCGCCAGCGGCTCCACCCATGGCAGGCGTTCGATGCAGCGCAAAGGCTCAGCGTTAGGTACCGCAGACACGGGCGATATCCTCCAGCAGGGCCTGTTGAATGAGGTGGGTGAGGGGGTGTGTTGCTGGCTCTTGTGGTGCCCACAAGGTGCCTTTTTGGCTATCGATAGCGATGATGGGCAGCACCTGCCAATAGGTGCTGGTGACAAAGCATGCTTCGGCCTGCGTGAGTGCTTCCAGTGTGTAGGCACCCTCTTTAATCGGTATGTGGGGTGCTGCCAGTTCAAGCACGCGGTTGCGGGTGGTGCCGGGCAGGCATCCGGTGTTGGGGCTTGGGGTGTATAAGGTGCCTTGGCGCAGCCAGAAGATATTGCCCGACGCGCATTCACAGACCTGCCCTTGCTCGGTCAGCAACAGGCCATCTAAATAGCCGCGCGCATCGGCTTCAGTTCTGGCGAGGATGGAGTTCAGGCCCTGCAAGGTTTTGCAGTCGGTGGGCAGTGCTTTGGGCGAGGGTTTGCACCAGGAAGCCACCCACAGTTTGGATTCTTTTTTGGGTGCGGGTGGGCGCGGCATGGTTTCGATCAGCAAGGTGGGGTCGCTTGTGGGGCGCGGTAAATAGCCACGGCTGCCACTGCCGCGCGTCAGGGTGATGCGTGCAAGCGCTTGTTCCGTGTGGTGGTTTTGTTGCGCCAGCTCCTGCAATGTCGTCGCAAGATGATGCGTATCCGGGCAGGGGATGTTCAGCGTGGTGCATCCGCGCTGCAGCCGCGTCACATGGTGTTCCCATTGGTAGATGGTGCCGTGATACAGGGCAATCGTTTCAAACAACCCATCGCCTAAACGAAAGCCACGATCTGTGACCGGGATAGAAGCTTCTTCGGTCGGAAGTAACGCACCATTGAGGTAAACAACAGACATGACACACGCTGCTTTGTAACGATTTGTAACTGTTCTAGCGTGCAATCTATGCTATAGCAACGATGGAAAATACCGAAGGAGGGTTGGACGCGTATGTGTGGTATTATCGGCATTCTTTCGCATCAGGATGTGGTGCCACGGCTCATGGAGGGGCTGAGGCGTCTGGAATATCGAGGGTACGATTCTGCCGGGATCGCCACGCTGCAAGAAGGGGGCATCGCGCGCCGGCGTGCGGAGGGAAAGATCGCTGCACTTCAGGCGGTGTTAGACGACGATCCGATCAAAGGAGTAGCCGGGATTGGTCACACGCGATGGGCCACCCACGGCGCACCTTCGACGCGCAACGCCCATCCGCATAGTACCGAGCAGGTGGCGGTGGTGCATAACGGGATTATCGAGAATTTTCTGAGTTTGCGCGGCGAGCTTGAAACGGCGGGCCATGTCTTTGAAACCGATACGGATACCGAGATATTGCCGCATTTGCTCTCGCATTATCTCGCAGAAGGCCATGCGCCGGAAGAGGCCACACGTTTGATGCTTTCCCGCTTAAAGGGGGCTTATGCGCTGGCGATTCTTTTTGCCGGGCAGGAGGATGTGATGATGGCCGCGCGGGCAGGATCGCCGCTGGTGCTGGGTGTGGGGGAAGAGGGTGCGGCCGAAGGCGCGGATCTTTATGTGAGCTCGGATGCGCTGGCGCTTTCGGGGTTGGCGCAGGATGTGATCTACCTGGAAGAAGGCGACGTGGCGGTGCTGCAACGTGGGAAGGGGATGAAGATAACGGACGGCAAGAACCAGCTGGTGCAGCGGGAAAAGCAAACGGCGCAGGCGATCCATGTGCAAACGGGCAAGGAGCAATACCGGCATTTTATGGAAAAAGAGATCCATGAGCAGCCTGCGGTGCTGGGCGATGTGCTGCATGCCTATGACAACGCTTTGCGTGGAGAGGTGATGCTGCCGCCGCTGCCTTTTGCGCTGGAGGAGATCGAGCAGGTGACCATTGTGGCCTGTGGCACTTCCTATTACGCCGGAATGGTGATGCGCTATTGGCTGGAGGCGCTGGCCGGTGTGCCGGTGCAGGTGGAAATTGCCTCGGAGTTTCGGTATCGCGCGATGCCGTTGCCCGCGCATCTTCAAGGGAAGGCGCTCGCACTTTGTCTTTCCCAGTCGGGGGAAACGGCCGATACTTTGGCGGCGTTGCGGGTGATGAAAACGCGCGGTTGGCATGTGCTGGCGATGCTGAACAACCTGCATAGCACGATGGCGCGCGAGGCGGACCGGGTCTTGCCGATTTATTGCGGGCCTGAGATTGGGGTGGCCTCCACCAAGGCGTTTACGGCGCAGCTGGCCGTGGGGCTTTGCCTTTGCCTGGCGATCGCGCGTGCCAAAGAGCAGGTGAGCCAGGCGGATTGCGCCGCACTGTTGCGCCAGGCGGAAACCTGGCCGGCGCATATGGCAGCATTGTTGGAGCGCGCACCTGAGCTGGAGCCGATGGCGGCGCGTTTGGCGGCAGCCGACCATGCGCTTTATGTAGCGCGTGGCGCGCTGTTTCCGGTGGCGCTGGAGGGTGCGCTTAAGCTTAAGGAGATCTCGTATATCCACGCAGAAGGCGCGGCGGCAGGCGAGCTCAAACATGGACCGATCGCGCTGGTGGACCAGCAGATGCCGGTGGTAGCCCTTGCCATGCGCGGTCCGTTGCTGGAAAAGACGGCGGCCAATATTCGTGAGATTGCCGCGCGCGGCGGGCAGATTTTGCTGATGGGGTGTGAGGAAGCCGCCCAGATGCTGGAGGATGTGGCGACCGAAATCTTTACGCTGCCGACGATAAAGCAAGAGGTGGAAGCGGCGCATCTTCCGATGCTGATGCCGCTCCTTTATACCGTGCCGCTGCAGTTGCTGGCCTACCAGGTGGCGGTGCGCAAGGGCTGCGATGTGGACCAGCCGCGCAACTTGGCCAAATCGGTGACGGTGGAGTAGGGAGTTTCAAGTGGTAAGTTATAAGTTTCAAGTGGTAAGTTGTAAGTGATCCGTCATCCCGTGGTTAAACCACGGGATGACGTTCTATCAGTATACCCCCTCTCCCTAACCCTCTCCCCCACGGGGGCGAGGGGATATAAGGCGGTTGCGTGGATACTTGCCCGGAGCACGGCTTGCCGTGCGACTAGGAGTGAAGCGACGCCGAGCACATGCGAGGGCGGGGTTGCAGGGGTTAAGACCCCTGCTTAAAGAAAAGGACT
The DNA here is from genome assembly GCA_028282625.1 of Rickettsiales bacterium. Taxonomy (GTDB): domain Bacteria; phylum Pseudomonadota; class Alphaproteobacteria; order Rickettsiales; family UBA8987; genus JANQHP01. The sequence goes on from JANQHP010000023.1 coordinate 4,319, forward strand.
GGATTCCCGCCTTCGCGGGAATGACAGGGTTTGTAGCGCTGGATCCCGCGACCATCCGCTTTCGTACTGCGTACTTGCGGCGCGACAGGGGATGGCGGGATGACGTTCTTAAGTATACCCCC
>JANQHP010000062.1 GCA_028282625.1 Rickettsiales bacterium
AGCACCCACCGAAACGCCATTTCCGCGCGATATTCGGTGTGCTCATGCCAGGCGAGCCGCCCCAAAATACAGGCCACGTAGCGCAGGCGACCTGCCTCAGGCGTTTCCGTTTCAAAGAGCGGTGAAAGCCACTGATGCAGTGCGTGGCTGTGGGTCCGCATGTCGTTGGTCGTGCCTTTGCGCGCATCGGGCGCTAAATGCTCGCTCATCAGCGAGGCCCCGGCAATCAGCGGGTCTTGCGCCTGCATATGCGGCGCCAGGCTATCAAACACCATGCCTTCCCGCACGCCATGGGTGGAAAACACCACATGCTCGGGCTTGCCTATGTCGATGATGCGCTGCAACACCAGCGCGGTATAAGCCAGCACATCCGCTCGGTTCTTGGAGGTGCCAGGCAGCTTCTTGATCGCTTTCTCATCCAGCGCGGCCATCTGCGCAAGAAAGGGGGCAAGCTCGCTGGCGGGCACGGTATATTGCTCGAGCACGCGCAGTGGATAGCGCGTTTTACGCATATAAATTTTGGCGAGCGCACGGAAGCCGCCCCCAATGGCGTAGAAATTTTTGCCCGCAAGCGTGTCTTGAAGCGCAAAAGGTTTAAGCGCCTGGTCAATATGGTGCTGCACCGCACGCATATGGTGACCAAAAAGGCTGCGCAAGCGAAGCGGTCCGATCGAAAAGCTGTGCCCCTCCCCAAGCATGTCCTCTCCGGCGCTGCTGTCATCTTCATAACGCGCCGCACTAAAGGAAAGATGGGCAAGCTCTAAACTGCCTCCGCCCAAATCACCCATCACCCCATCGGCCTGGTAAAATCCGGCTACAATGCCCATCGCCGCCCGCTGGGCTTCCTGCTCGCCGGAAAGAATGCTGACGTTTAAGCCGCATGTCCGATGGATATGGTCTAAAAAGGCCTTGCCGTCGCTTGCGTCTCGCACGGCCGAGGTGGCAAAGGCGACGATATAGCCAATCTCTTTCCCGGCGATGATCGCCATAAAGCGTTGCAGCGCCTGCTCGGCCTTCTTCACGCCCTCAGGATGCAGCGTGCCCGACGTCGCCAAATCGCGCCCAAGCCCACAAAGCACTTTTTCATTGAGCAGCGGCAGTGGCACCCGTTTTTGTCCGTCATAAATCACCAGACGGACGGAATTCGAGCCAATATCCACCACGGCCACTTTTTGGTCCAGCGCGTGACGCGGCAGCGCCCCAAAACGCTGGTGCAACGCAGACCCTCTGCCCGAAAGGCTCGGGTTGGAAAGAAAAAATTCATGCGCGCAAAAATATTTGGCTACATCCGCGCCCCCCCGCGGGTGCAGGGTCCGCACATAGGTCCCATCGCTTTGCATCACCCAGCTTTGCCGCTGGTCGCTCACATTGGCGGTCATGATCTGGTTGAGAATCTGCTCGTGCACCGTAGGATTTTCCACCGGCACCATCAGCTCAATTCTGCCATTCATGTTGCGCGGCATCCAATCGGCCGAGGAAAGATACACCACGTTACCAGCCTTGGGCATGGGGTGACCGTTGCTAAAACAGAAGATGCGGGCATGCTCCAAAAACCTGCCCACAATGCTTTTCACCGTAATGCGTTCTGAAAGCCCCTTCACGCCCGGGCGCAGGCAACAAATGCCGCGTACAATCAGCGTGATCGGCACCCCGGCCTGGGAGGCTTCATAAAGCGCATCAATCAGGGGGCGGTCTACCAGCGCGTTCATTTTAAGCCAGATGCCTGAAGGTTTACCCGCCTTGGCAAAGGCTTTTTCCGCTTCAATATGTTCTAGCAACTTCTGGCGCATATGCGTGGGCGCTGGCACCAGCTTGCGCAGATCGGGCATATGCGTTTCCACATAATGCCGCCCGTCGCGCTGCCGGGAGGCCACCGCACACATATCAAGAATCTGCTGGGCATCCGCGCACATATCCGGGTCGCAGGTAAAGAAGGAAAGATCGGTATAAATCCGCGCGGTGACCGGGTGATAATTGCCGGTGCCAAGATGCACGTAAGCCTCCTCTTTGCCTGCTTCCTGCCGCCGTACCAGCGAGATTTTGGCATGGGTTTTCATGCCGGGCACGCTATGGATCACGTGAACACCCGCCTCGCGCAAACGCTTGGCCCAGGTGATGTTGGCCTGCTCATCAAAGCGGGCTTTGACCTCCACCATGGCGGTAACTTTTTTCCCGGCGGCAGCCGCTTCAATCAAGGCACGCGCGATGGGAGAATCGCGGCTGGTACGATACAACGTCTGGCTGATATGTGTCACGTGTGGGTCCCGCGCGGCCTGCTGCAAGAAGCGTACCACCACCTCAAAACTTTCATAAGGATGGTGCACCACCATATCCTTGGCACGGATGGCCGCAAAACAGTCTCCTCCGTAATCGTTGATCCGCTCGGGGAAGCGCGATTGCAGCGCCGGAAAACCGGCCAAGGCCGGGTGTTGCCATTCCAGATGCGGCAATTGCAGCAACCCGTCGCAACCGCCTAAATCTATCAGGGCCAGCCGATGCAGCATCAGCGCCAGGCAAGGATGCGGCAGGGAGGCGGCCGGGCTCAGCCAATTTTGCAGCGTCTTGGGCCAATGGTCGGCACTCTTTTCGTGGATGTGCGCGGTAATAATCGTACCTTCGGCGCGCGCGGCCAGCGCTTGTTCAAACGCGCTTAAAGGCTCCTCCCCTTCATCCATGCCCGGGGTCACATCCATTTCACTGTCGCGGATAATATAGAGGATGGTCATGTCCTCAAACTGCAACCCTTCCGGGCAGCAAGGCGCTACCACCTCCTCTGCCATGGCCATCATGGCATCTTCGAGCAACGTCAGGCGCATGGAAAAATGCGGCGGACCGGGCTGATGTTGGTGCTCTTCTCCCGGCAAATCTTGGAGACGAAGAAACCGTGCCGCGGATTCTTGTGGCAAGGGAAACACCACATAATGCGTGTGACCTTCGGCGTCTTTTGCACGCACCATCACTGCCCGCCCGGCATTGGGCAAAAAGCCAAGCCGCTGCGCCGCACCTTCGGCACTTGCTGGAACCACCACCGGCGTGATCTGGCGCAGCGTCGCCTGAAGCAGCGGTGCCAGCTGCGTGCGGTCACGTGGCTGATAGGCTTCAGGCGCCACCAGCACAATTCCTTCGGCTGCCAAATTGCGCCGCATCCGCTGCCAGCTATGTTGCTGCATCATGTGCAGGGACTGGATTTGCCGCTTGATATGGGCTACATCCTGTTCTTTTTCCTGCAGATCTTCCGTTGTTTTTTTCGCGCGCAGGTCCGCGGCAATCTGGCGCCGAAGCCCAGCCATACGCACCATGATAAATTCGTCCAGATTATGCGCGGAGATGGTCAAAAAACGCAGCCGTTCCATCAAAGGATGGTGCGGATTTTCTCCCTCCTCCAGCACACGCATGTTAAAGGCGAGCCAGGAAAGGTCCCGATGCAAATAACGCGTGGACAGGGGGCTGGATTTGTCGTTTTTTGACGAAGCCTGCGTGGGAAGTGCCTGGGACATAACGCTGCGTAGCATACACAGCTTTGCCGCGAAATACCAGCAG
>JANQHP010000063.1 GCA_028282625.1 Rickettsiales bacterium
CGTTGATATCTGCCAATGGCACTACGCCGCCTGTCAATTCAGACGCACGAAGGACAAGGTAAGACTAGCAGATTGCTCTCTCTCTGTCAATATTTATTAAGTTTTTATTAGAGTTTTGAGGTGGGAGTTTAGTAGATTTGCAAGTTGTAAGTACCCCCGCCATCCCGTGGCTTAGGCGACGATACCCAGTTTGCCAAACAAGATACCCCGGCTTTACCCAGGGTATCAACGTCATTCCCGCTTAGAAAAACAGCACCGCGCCAAGTAGGCGCCCTTCGGCCAGCAACACATTATAGGTTCGGCAAGCCGCCCCCAGATCCATCTTCTCCAGCATGATCTCCTGCTCTTTGGCCCACGCCTTGGTCGTATCCTCCAGCACAATCTCTCCGCCGCAAAGCAGCAGCTCCACCTTGGCAAGATGTGCCTGCATCTGCTCTAAAGTTTCCGCACGCATCCCTCCTTCCGGCCACCGATGCACCGCATCCGGCAACACCAGAATCGGCTCGCTCCACTTCACCCCGGCCACCACCACATGCGAAGGAGCATACGCATCAATCACCTGCTTACCTTGCGCAATCACAGGTGTAATATCCATCATCGGCGTAACCCTATATCTTCAGCGTTTTTGGACGCGTGCGACGCAGCCACAGCACCATCATCAGGCGCGTGAGCATAATCGCGGAAAACATCGAGCACACAATGCCAAGCGAAAGCGTCACCGCAAAGCCCTTCACCGGCCCACTACCGTAAATAAAGAGCAGGAGCGTAGCGATCAGTGTGGTAATGTTGGAATCTAAAATGGTTTTGAAAGCTTGCGCAAAACCCTGTTCCACCGCCGCAAAAGGCGTTTTACCAAGGCGAAGCTCCTCCTTAATCCGCTCAAAAATGAGGACATTCGCATCCACCGCCATCCCCATGGTCAGGATAATCCCCGCAATACCAGGAAGCGTCAGCGTGGCCTGGAACAAGGAGAGACACGCCACCAGCAGCACAATATTCATCAGCAGTGCGATATCGGAATAGACCCCAAAACGCCGATAGACCACCACCATAAACACCAGCACCAACGCCACCGCAATCATGGAAGCCTTCTTACCGGCCTCAATGGAATCCGCACCAAGGCTTGGGCCTACCGTTCTTTCTTCCAGCACCTTCAGCGGCGCAGGCAGCGCACCGGCGCGAAGCAGCAACGCCAGATCCGCCGCACTTTGCGTCGTAAACTGCCCGCTAATCTGCCCCGATCCACCCAGAATCGGCTCCTGAATTTCGGGCGCGGTAATCACCACCCCATCCAACACCACCGCAAAAGGCTTGCCTACATTTTGCCGCGTAATTTGGGCAAAACGCCTTGCACCTTGCGTATTAAAACGGAAACTCACCACCGCACGGCCGCGATCATAAGTCGGCCTCGCATCCACCAGCAGATCTCCGCTCAGCGCCACCCGCTTCTTCACCATAAAATAGCGGTTCGCCTGCTCCCCCATGCCTCTTAGCAACCGGCTATCAGGAGGCGCAGCGCGTAATTCTGCCGGGTAAGGGTCGCTCTCATCCATCAGGTGGAAGCTCATCTTGGCCGTACGCCCAAGCAACCGCTTCAGCCGCTCTGGGTCCTGCAGGCCTGGCACTTGCAGCAAAATCCGTCGGTCGCCCTGCTGTTGAATCACCGGCTCACGTGTTCCCGTTTCATCCACACGGCGACGTACAATCTCAATCGATTGCTCCAGCACATTGCGCTGCATCCGTTCCAACTCCGCATCACGAAACGTCACGCTCCCTTTTCCACCGTCCAAAGACCACAACATTTCCCTGGGCAGTACCGCCATCGCCTCTTCCGCTACAGCCTGCTGATCCGGATCGCGTAACGCAAACACCACCTGTTGATCGCTTGTCACGCGCAAGCCTTTGTACCCCACACGCTTATCACGCAAAGCACGGCGCACATCCTCTAGCGCAAACTCCATTTGCTCCTGCATGTAAGTTTCGGTGTCCACCTCCAGCAAAAGGTAGGAGCCACCTTGCAAGTCCAAACCAAGATTCAGCCTTTGTTCCGGCAATACCCCGTCCAGCCGCTCACGCATCTGCTCACTCAGCACATTGGGCAAGGCCTGCACAATCGCCCACAGGCATATGAGCAAAATAATGCCTATCTTGATTTTTGAAAAATGCAGCATGAAGCAAACAACCTATAAAGGTTACTTTTTAGAAGAGGTTGGTGCCTTAGCAGGATCTTTTGGACTATCGGCCACAGTAGATTTAATTACGACAATGCTAACACCCTTGGCCACTTCTACTTCCAGGCGATCTTCGCCCACAAGCTTTTTGACCTTTCCAACCACACCGCCGGCCGTGATAACCTCATCTCCCTTTTGGATATCTTGTACCATCTGGGCATGCGCTTTAATCTTTTTGCTTTGCGGACGAATAATCAGAAAATAAAACACCACAAAAATCAGGATAAGCGGCAAAAAGCTTCCTGCCACACTGGGTTCAGGTGCGGCGTCCTGGGCCCATGCATTTTGAGAAAAAGATACATGCAACATCACAACAAACGCCCATATATACGCCATCATTTTCACTCCTTGTTTAGAATAGAATAGACCAGAGCAAACTATAGAGCCCAAAAACATGGATGCAAGCAAAGGATGTGAGTTTACTATGTTTTTGGTAGCAACGTGATAGGATCCAGTGCCTTGCGCCCTTTTCGTATAGCAAAATGCAGCTGTGGTTTTTCCACACGGCCGCTTTGCCCGACCAAACCAATTTTTTGACCCGCACGCACGTGTTGCCCCTCCTTCACATGGATCACTTTCGCATGGGCATACGCACTAATATACCCCTTGCCATGCTCAATAATCACCAAATTCCCGTGGCTTTTTAGGCCCCTACCTGTATAGGCCACCACACCACTGCCAGAAGCATAAATCGGGGTGCCAGCCTTTGCCGCCACGTTAATGCCATCATGGTAAAACCCACCTTTTTGTGGTCCAAAGGATCGCAGAATTTTTCCCCTCACCGGCCACTTGAACGTCACAGGACCGGAAAGCAAAGGACGTGGACGCACCGTACGCTTAGCATTTTGAACGCGCGGTGCTTCCACCACGTGAGGCTTGGCTGTAATAGGTGGAGCATGGGCACGTGCTGACTGCTTGGGAGGCTTCACAGCAGGAGGCACCTCCGCTTTCCTGGCACGAGGCGTCGCAGGCTTTTGCCGTGCCAACGCAGATTCCTTCATCTTCCAGCTGCTCACATAAGGAATACGCATCCGCTGGTCTTGGCTAATGTGGTAAGGCTCTTTGATATGGTTCAGGCGCGCCAACGCATGCATATCCACCTGATAGTGACGTGAAATGCTATAGAGCGTCTCCCCCGGTTTCACCCGATGAAATTGCAACAAGGGCAACAACAGGCGCTGCCGCACCTTCAGCGTATAAGGTGGACGCAAATGATTGGCCGCAATAATAGAACGCACCGGCATATCGTAACGCCTGGCCAAGGCATAAAGCGTATCCCCTTTTTGCACCACCACACTACGCCCTCCCGTAGCAGAAGGATTAGGCGTCACCTGCCGATTAAACAGAAAAACCGGCGCGGTCTTTTTCTTCGTATGCGTAGTACCATAATGCACCGTATCCGCAGGCGCTTGTGAGCAAGCCGCTACCACATACATCAGCCACATAAAACAAAAGCGATGTATGACGTGATGTTTGTGTAACATGCGCATCAGGCCTTAGACACCGCTCTAATATAAACGCCAGCGCATCGCGCCAAGAATATGGGTCGTGACCCCTTCAGGCGTACCAATGGGCAGCAATATCTGACGATATCGTATCGTTAGACCCTGCTTGTTCGTAAAAAGATCCGCATCTTCCACAATGCATTTCTTTTGCGCCACCTCATCAAAATAACGTGCGGTGTGGTGCTTCCCAAGCGCTAAAAGCATGCAAGCCGGCGACCCACCCAAACCCTCACCATAGGCATCAATTAAATGAGGCCCCATATAGTCGTAGCCATACCCACCCTCCTGGGTGATTTGCACCAGAAAACACTCTTCCCACACGGCGTGCAGGGCGTCTAAATCAATGTCTTGTTCTTGTGGCATCGCATGTTCGCCGCGCCAATCCTCCCACAGATGACGTAACGTATCACTAATGCGCTGATAAGAATCCATGCTCGGCATACTAAAACCTGCGCTTATTTTGTGCAAGCACCCAACCCGCGAGATACAAAGAACCGCATATCAGTATCGTAGTCGGAGAGCTCTCCTCGCTTTCTTTCAATGTATCAAGCGCTTCCCACACATCATTATGGCTGGTAGCAGGCACACCACATTCCCTAGCCGTTTTGAGCATATCGTGCGGGTCCATACTCTTATCATCCTCTGGAACCGGCACTAAGTGGATGCCCTTAACATAAGGCACAAGCGGTTGAATATAATGCTCAAACTCTTTGTCCGCACGCATGCCTACCACCATATAAATCCGTTGCTTGTCCTTGTGCCACTGCTTTAACGTTTCGGCCATCGCTTTTGAAGCGGCCGCGTTATGCCCGCCATCCAGCCACAGAGAAGCCGGCCTGACAAGCTCGGCCAAAACACCCGCATCCAGATGCTGAAAACGTGCGGGCCAGCTTGCTTTTGCAATGCCTTGTTGCATTTGCGCATCGTCTAAACGAAACCCTTGCAAAAGATCCAGCGCGGCCAACGCCACCCCTGCATTTTCCTTCTGATGCTCACCGTGCAGCCCTATCGCGTCACATGTTAGCGTGCGACGCGGCAAATGATAGGTCATGCCACAATCACCCAAGCGCGTATGCCACGCTTCACCATATGCATAAAGCGGCGCGTGCAACATACGCGCGCGCGCTGCCATCACCTCCATCACTTCAGGTACCTGTTTGGCCACCACACAAGGCACGCCTTCTTTGATAATGCCCGCTTTTTCTGCAGCAATCTTGGGCAACGTATCTCCTAAAAACTCCGCATGGTCCATTGCTATTGGCGTAATGATCGTAAGCAGCGGCTTTTCTATCATATTGGTTGCATCCAACCGCCCGCCCATGCCGGTTTCCAACAACACAATATCCGCCGGATGGGTAGCAAACGCTAAAAAGGCAGCAATGGTTGTACCTTCAAAAAAAGTAATGGGTATGGCATGCGTTTCACACGCCAATCGGCATTGCTCCAAAAGAGGATACAACGCATCGTCTGAAATCGGCTCACCACATATCTCAATACGCTCATTAAACGCCACCAGATGCGGCGACGTATAGCGATGCACGCGATAACCCGCTTGCTGCAACACGCTCCGCATCAAAGCCAGTGTCGAGCCCTTGCCATTGGTACCGGCCACATGCACCACCGGTGGCATATGAAGCTGCGGGTTGCCCACCGCTTCCAACAGGGACACCATACGGTCCAACCGCAAATCGATAGGCTTTTGCCCTGCTATCTTCGGCCAATGGGGTAGCTTTACCATGAACACCCTCACAAATTATTGATAGGCTTTTATGCACCAACCGCTTACACAACGCAGCAATGTTCCATGTGTTGCGCTGGCACGCTGGCTGTTTTATAGTACACTACCATGACAAAGCAACGTACAGGTTTTATGCTGGTGCTTTCTTCACCTTCTGGTGCAGGAAAAACCACGCTTTCACGGCTCCTGCTGGAAAAGGACCCTTACCTGACCATGTCGGTTTCCGCCACCACCCGGCCCAGGCGACCCAATGAGGTGGATGGCAGAGACTATTACTTTGTCGATGAAGAGCGCTTTCATCATATGGTCGAGCGCCACGAGATGCTGGAGCATGCCTGCGTGTTTGGTCATTGGTATGGCACCCCGGCAGAGCATGTGGAGCGCACCTTAGAAGGAGGAAAAGACGTCCTCTTTGATATTGACTGGCAAGGCACAGAACAGCTGAACCGGCATTGTCGGGAAGATGTGGTAAGCGTTTTTATCCTGCCTCCCTCCATGCAGGAACTCGAACAACGCCTGCGAGGAAGGGCGCAGGATTCTGATGAAGTCATTGCCGGACGCATGGCAAAAGCCAGCAGCGAAATTAGCCATTGGGAAAGCTACGATTATGTGCTGGTGAACCATGATGTAGAAAAGAGCTTAAAAAGCCTGCTCTCCATTGTAACCGCCGAGCGGATGCGCCGCACCCGTCAACCACAGATGCAAACTTTTGTAGCAGATTTACTGGGAAGCGTCTCCTGAAGCCTCAAGCAACCGTGCCAAATGGCAAAATTTCTCAACAGAAAGCTGCTCCGGGCGCATGCGTGGATCCACACTTGCTGATTGCAGCACCGACTCCACATCGTCAAAAAGTGGTGCAAGGCTCCGCCGCAGCATCTTTCGTCGCTGACCAAATGCCGCCTTACTCACCCTTTGCAAATGCTCCGCATGGGCTGGGTATAAGGGCGCTGATCTAGGTGTAGCGCTTATCACAGAAGAGTCCACTTTAGGCGGAGGCACAAACGCAGAAGGCGGAACATCAAAAACACGGCGCACCTCACACAGCCATGTGGAAAGCACCGCAAGCCTTCCATAATGAGAACCTGACTCTGCCATGATACGCGCGGCCACCTCCTTTTGAAACATCAAAGTAAATCCAGAAAAAAGAGAAAGGCGCCCAAGCCATTTAACCCACAAAGCCGTTGAAATATTATAAGGCAGGTTAGAGGCAACGTATAATGGCTCACCCTCCTGCACCAAGTCT
>JANQHP010000093.1 GCA_028282625.1 Rickettsiales bacterium
ACAAGGTCCATGTTTTCGACTGGCACATAGAGCTTGTCGTCATCGGCATAATGCAGCAACAAAAAATCATGGTCCTGGCCCTGCACTTCCATGCGCTCAATGCCCATAAAGACGCCGATGCCGTGGTCGGCATGGACCACTTTTTCGCCCTTGGAGAAGGCCTGGAGCTGGTTCCATAGGGCGGGCCCCGCCTTGCGCCGGCTGCGGGTGCGGGCCTGCCATTTCTGGCCGAGCAGGTCCTGCTCCGCGAGGATCCACCAATGGGCATGTTGGATCCCTTGCGCAAGGGGCAACAGGATCAGACCGATATGGGTGGGACGGGTGAGAAGATTTTCGGCCTCCTGCAGGTTTTTAAGATGCACCGCGTGGAGTGCCTCCTCTTCTTCCAGCAGGCGCTGCATCCGCTCGGCCGATCCCTTGGAGCCGCAGGCGATCACGACGCGCACATGGCTGGGAAGTGCCTGGCACTGCTCGCTCAGCAAGGCGAAGGTGGCCTGGTGTTTGGCCGCAGCATCATGGTGCAGTACGGCACCGGCGTGCCACGTACTTGGCTGATGCTCCGCTTCTTTTGGGGAAGAAAAAAGCGTGTGGTGATCTTCCAGGGTAGCAAACGCGGTGCAGGCCACCAGCGCATGGGGCTCAAGCTTTTCGAGCATAGGCTGCGGCGCAACATAAAGCGCTTCAGGTGCGATGGGGTAGTAACGTGGCGGCTGCAATATATCCTGAGATGTGGTGGGGTTTTCCGCCTCTTTGCGTGCCTGGTAGCTTTCCTGGATCTGTTCCCAGCGTGTGTGCAAGCCTTCGATCACCCGATGATCGAGCACCACGCAGGCTTCAGGGATGTAATCCAGCACGTGGCCCATCTTGGGTAGGAACAAGGGCTGCCAGTGTTCCATGCCGGCATAATACCTACCATCGGACACGGCCTCATAGAGCGGGTCGCCGGCCTGCAGCATGCCAAATTCAGCCCGGTACGCATGCCGAAAATGCGCGATGCTTTCTTCATCCAACCATACTTCACGCGCGGGAATGAGGGTCAGTTCGGTGACGTGACCCGCACTGATTTGCGTGAGTGGGTCAAACAGACGGATGGTTTCCAAGGTTTCGCCAAAAAAGTCCAGGCGGTAGCCTTGCGGTGCGCCCGGCAGGACCACGTCCACCATGCCGCCGCGCACCACATAGGTGCCAGGTTCGCCTGCGACCGACTCACGCGTATAGCCCAGAAGCTGCAGCACCTCCATCACACGCGTGCGTGCGGCTTGCGGCGCGCCGGCTTCCAGCACCAGCGTGCGCGTGGCAATGGCTTCTGGCGGCAGGATTTTTTGGGTGAGACCTGCCACGGTGGTGACCACAATCGGTGGTTTTTGATGGGTCGCGGAGCTGGTGTTGGCATGCGCCAGTGCTGCCAAGCTATGGAGCCGTGTGGCGGTGACGTGTGGAGAGGGAGAGACACGGTCATAGGGCAAGCAATCCCACGCAGGAAAGGCATAGACCGGGCGACCTGGAAGCATCGACTCGAGCGCGGCGATGCTGTCGTGCAAGCGGGTATCATGCGAGGTGACGATCAGAAGAGGACCTTGATGCTGCGCGGCAAGATCGGCAACTTCAAAGGCCAGCGCACCCTCTGGCATATGGGTGCATATGCGCCGAAACGGTGTGGTCATGTTATCCGTGATCTGGCATGGATTGCAGTGCAGTCGGAACATGAAAGTCCTGCAATTGCTGCATCACGTGGCACTGCTGGTAGGCAGGCGGCAGGGGCTTCTTGCCGGTGATCCATGCGAACAGATCCACGTCTTCTTCTTGAAGCAACTGCTCAAAACGGTCCAGCTCCGCCGCAGAAAATGTCGCCAGATGTGCGCGTGCAAAATGGCCCAAAATCCGGTCGGTTTCTTTGCAGCCGCGGTACCAGCTTTGGTACAAAAGCCGCTTGATGCGGATGGGTGTTGCTTCTTTAGGCATCGGCGGGTTCTTCGGGCGTGTTGCTGATGGCCACCAGCTGGTGCAGCACTTTTTTTGCGCTACCGCTATCGATAGACGCGGCGGCTTTGGTCACGCCTTCTTCTAGATTATCCGCCTGGCCCGCGACCAGGAGAGCCGCCGCGCTGTTGAGCAATACTGCGTCACGGTAGGCTCCTTCTTCGCCTTCTAGCACCGCGCGCAAGGCCTGCGCGTTGTAGACGGCATTGCCGCCTCGAAGGGCTTCCGGCGTGACGCGCGTAAGGCCCAGCTCTTCAGGCGTCAGGGTCAAGCGACGCAGCTGCCCTTCCTTGATTTCTGCCACCTTTGAGGGACCGCAAAGGCTCAGCTCGTCAAAGCCGCCGCCCTGACCATCTTCCCCATGGACGACCCACACATGCACGCTGCCCAGACGGGACAGCACATGGGCCAACGGCTCAAGCCATTTGGGGTCATAGACACCCAAAAGTTGCCGCTTGGGAAGGGCGGGATTGAGCAAGGGCCCAAGCAAGTTAAACAGGGTCCGGATTTTAAGCTCCTGCCGCACCGGTGCAACGTAGCGCATGGCTTTGTGGTAGCGCGGCGCCATCAAAAAGCAGAGGCCGCAGGTGGCGAGTGCTTCTTCCATCTGTGCTTTGGAGGTTTCGATGTTAACACCAAGTGCCGTCAAGACATCGGCAGAACCCGAAGAGGAGGAAACGGCCTTGTTGCCATGTTTGGCGACCGGCACGCCGCATCCCGCCAGCACGAAGGCCACCGCGGTGGAGATATTGACGCTATGGCTGCCATCGCCGCCGGTGCCGCATGTGTCGGTGAGCTGTGCCTGCTTTGCCTCTGGCACGGCAAAGGGAGCCGCCCGCTGGCGCAAGGCTTGCACCGCGCCGGTGAGTTCCTCGACGGTTTCGCCGTTCATCCGCAGGCCTGTGAGGGCGGCCGCGATTTGTGCTGGCGTGGCACCACCACTGGCAATGACCTGAAACAGCCGGCCGCTTTCGGCTTCGCTTAAATGCTTGCCTTCAACAATCTGTTGCAACAAAGGGTGGATGGCGGTCATCGGGGGAGTTTCCTTCTATACGCGGTCCAGAAAATGCTTCAGCAGCGTGTGCCCGTGCTCGGAGGCAATGCTTTCGGGGTGAAATTGCATGCCATAGAGCCGGTGCTCGCTGTGCTCTAAGCCCATGATGATGCCACCTTCCGTTTCGGCGGTGATCTCCAGCGCTGGAGGCATGCTTTCACGCGCAACGATAAGCGAATGGTAGCGGGTGGCCTGGAAGGGGGAAGGCAGCCCGGCAAAGAGGCTTTTGCCTTCGTGGTAGACGGCGCTGACCTTGCCATGCATGGGCACGGGCGCCTGGATAATGGTGCCACCAAAGGCCTCGGCAATCACCTGATGCCCAAGGCACACGCCAAGTAGAGGGATGTGCTGTTTGGTCGCAAGCTTGACCAGTTCCAGGCAAATGCCGGCATCTTCGGGGCGACCTGGTCCGGGCGAAAGCAGGATGGCCGAAGGGTTTAGCGCTAAGCATGCTTCGGCGGTCAGTGTATCGTTGCGGCGTACATCGACCTTGGCACCCAACTCCATGCAATAATGGGAAAGGTTGTAGGTAAAGCTATCGTAATTATCGATCAAGAGCAGCATTAGCGGACCTCCCCTTGGGGTGCCTCATGCGGCATGGTGCCACCTTCGATCATGGGACGTAGTGCCTTGCGGCTGCCCATGCCATCGACTCCAAACCCTTCGGGTGTGGTGTTTTGCAGCAGCACATGGGTGGTGGTCGCGCATTGTCCGTTTAAGCACACAAGCTCTTTTGGCTTGCGACGGCACGCCGCGCGGTCAAAGATTTCCCACTTTGTTTTTTCTGCCTCAAAAGGCGCCACGCAACGGGCGTGGTGCTCTGCGATACGCTCGGTGAGCTGCGTGACTTTGGCGGCTTCCCGGCGGCTAAAGAAAGAGTGCTGGCAGGCGGCTTCACGAAACGGGTAAGGGAGCAGGGTCTCATAACATTCGGCATGCTCGAAGCAACCGCGCGCCTTGGCAAAATCGTCTTCAATCGCCTGTTGCATCGCCTCGCAGACGATCTTCTCCGTCGTTTCTTCGGGCGCAGCTTCTTCGGAAGCAAGGGCCATCAGCGGCAAAAAGAGTACGGCGCTCCACAAGGCTAGGAT
>JANQHP010000128.1 GCA_028282625.1 Rickettsiales bacterium
CTGCTCGCTGAACTGATGCACCACCGGCTGATCGCTTCCAAAGGCTGTAAAAGGTGCGTCTGCTTCAGGCGCACCGTGAGGCGGCCCCTCTGCATCAAAACGCGGAAAGGCAAAGGGCGGCGTGCCCGCTTCCTCTGCCCCTTGGGTTAAAGATTCCTGTTCAGACATCGTGATATATCCAACCCTCTTACGTCACAAAAGATGCGCCACTCGCCACTCACAACAAGCCGCTAATAGATCATCTCTTCGTCGTCTTCGTCCCCTTCTGGAATGACAATTTCACCGGATTCGGCAAGCGTCTTGGCCGTATTCACAATGCTGGTTTGCGCCTCATCCACATCACGAATACGCACCGGCCCCTTGCTTTCCATATCCTCTTTTAAAATCTTGGAAGCACGTTCGGACATATTGCCAAAAAACAGCTCCCGAATCTGCTCGTTTGCACCCTTAAGCGCCACCGGCAATTTCTCCTTATCCGCACTACGAAGCAGCGCCTGAATGGAGGTTCCATCCAGCTTGATCAGGTCATCAAAGGTGAACATCAACTCCCGGATCCGCTCGGCAGATTCCGGCTCGGCCTCGTCCAGCTTTTCTAAGAATTTCGTTTCGGTGCTTCGATCAAAATTGTTAAAAATTTCCGCGATATTCTCGTAGGTATTTTCTTCCTTCTTCGCGCCCAACGTCGTCATAAATTCCGACATCAGCGTTTGCTCCACATCCACCAGCACCTCCTGCTTGACCGGCTCCATGGAAATCATGCGCTGCAATATCTCCAGGGCAAACTCTTCGGGCAAAATGCTCAGCACACGCGCCGCCTGGGAAGAGCGCACGCGCGAAAGAATAAGGGCGGCGGTTTGCGGATATTCGTTCTTGATGTAGGCGGCTAAAATCTCTTCCCCCACATGGTTCAGCTTTTCCCACGTGTTGCTGCCCGCAGGGCCGGTAATGTCCTCCATGATCTGGTCCACCTGCTCGGCCGTCAGCGCTTTACGCAAAATCTTTTGCGTGGTGGAAAGGTCCCCGATCAAATTGCTGCCATGGCCCATCTCCTCGGAAAACTCATTCATGAGCGACTCCACCATGTCCGGGTTGACCGTCCCAAGGGCCGACATGGTTTGCGAAATCTCTTTGATCTCGTCTTCTGTCATCATGGCGAAAATCTTGCCGGCCACCTCCTCATCGATGCTCATCATAATCACCGAAGCGCGCTGGGCACCGCTAAGTTGGTCCTCACCTCTGCGTGAACGGGGAGCTGCCATAAAAAGAAAGGGCCTACGTTACAGGTTACGTTTTTTGTGCAAGCCAGGAACGAATCAGCGCCAGCGTTTCGTCCGGATTGTTCTCAATTAGCTGGTTCACCCGCCTTGAGGGCGCTCCTTCCATGCGATCCTGGATCAAATCCATATCTCCATCGTCCTGCTCAAAAATATCGTTGGCAGCCAACGCATCCGGACCGCCGCCCGAAGCCTCTTCTATCTCCGAAATCGACATATCCAGCGCGCGGCCAATCAGCGGGCGGATCACAATCAGAATGAACAAAATCGCCACCGCACCAATCACCAGTGTTTTAAGGATACTGTCCAAATCCTGCTTCAGCCAATCCAGCGGCCCCTCTTCGGGGAACAGATGGTCGGTATCCCGCGGGAAGGGCATGTTCACCAGCTCCAGATGGTCGCCCCGCTCGGCGTCAAAGCCCATCGCACTACGCACCAGCGCGCGGAGCTGCTCTAGCTCCTCATCGCTACGCGCCGCATAAATCCGGTTGCCTTCCTCGTCATTACTATAGGTCCCATCCACCAACACCGCCACCGAGAGCTTGCGCACCGTGCCCACCTCACTCGCCTTGTTGGTGATGGTTTTGGAAATCTCAAAATTGGTCACCTCATCCAGCGAGCTCTGGCTTTCCTTTTGCCCGGCCGCTCCTTGCCCCGCACTATTTTCTGGCAGATTGCCGCTGACCCCTACCACGGCGTCATTGCCATCGCTGGACTCAAAAATCTCCTCCTGCAAGCGGATCGAGCGCGGCACGGCGCCATCGGGGTCATAGGTTTCCGCGGTCGTATGCACGCGGTCAAACGCGATATCGGCCGAAACTTCGGCCTGCACCTTGCCAAAGCCCACCGCCTGCTCCAGCAGCAGTTCAATGGTCCGCTTCAAGCGGTTTTCAAAATTGGTCCGATACTCTTCTGCCGTCGAAGCCGACACCGCGGCCGACTCACTCTCCTCATCGCTTTGTGCCTTGGCCAGCACTTCCCCGTTGCTATTAATCACGGTGACCTGCGAAGGCGAAAGGCCTGGCACCGCCGAGCTCACCAGATGCTTGACCGCCACAATTTCATTTTTCGGCACGCGCGCGCGGTTGTTCAGCGTAATCAGCACCGAGGCCGAAGGCTCCAGATTCATCGACTGCTCAAACACCGAGCGTTTGGGGATTACCAGATGCACGCGCGAGGATTTGATCGACTCCACCGCGCTGATCGTGCGCCCAAGCTCGCCTTCTAGCGCGCGCAACAGATTCACATCCATCACAAAACGCGAGGCGCCCATCGAATTATCACGGTCAAACACCTCATACCCCACAATCGACCCCTGGCTTGGCAGGCCTTTTTGCGCCAGCGCCATCCGCACTTTGAGCACTTCCGAGCTTTTGACCAGAATCTGGCTGCCACTTTGCGCCAGGTTAAACTCCACGCCCATCGCGCCGAGTTCGGTCACAATCGTGCTGCTATCTTCGGTCGTGAGGTTGGTATAAAGTGGCGCCATCACTGGCGAAGTCAGCCGCACCGAAAGAAACGCAAACACCGTCAGCAGTACAATGCCCACCACGGCGAGCGTCACCGCGCGGAAGGACCGCATTCCCTGCATGCCTTGCACCAGCGCGTTCATCGCCTACTCCAGCAAGGCGCGCAGCGCAGGCTCGAGGCGCGTTGCGACAATCCTCGCGCACATGTTTTCATCCAACCCAACGCGTCTCCCCTGTTGTTTCTGTGGAACCAAGGTCCGTGGACCCAAGGCCCCGTCACCCAAGACTTTTGGACCCAAGGCCTTTGGACCCAAGACATGAAAACGATCCCCATCATTCCTATGCTCCAACACCGCACTTCCATGCATCACCCGCTTTTTTGGCCCATTTTCTGGCACTTTTTCACAGCATTTCTGCCATGCGTTTCATACCGTAACACCACCCCCCGCATCATAGATGTGGGAGTTCCTTTGGTTATAATATACTATATGTTGATATGTAAACGGTTTTTTTACGCTTTTTGCCAAAGAAACACCCGCAGGCCACCCATTTGTCGCAAGGGAGAAGGCAGGCCTCCTTCGGCTACGCGACCTGCTTCTCCCACCCAGGAGGAGCGGCTTTCGCGCTTCAACGAGAGAAATATCAGGCTATTCCATCACCCGTGAGTAATAGAGCAGCAGCAGAATCAGCAGCATCACCACCGTGATCAGCACCGAAAAAGTGGTGCTCCAATTGCTGCCAAGCAGCCCGTCCGACCGGAGCAGGATAGCAACCCTTCTCCCCGCATCCTGCACGAGGCGCACCGCACCTGCTTGCGCCCATTGTGCAACGCAGCATAAGCAGCGCTCCACCCGCTGCAGCAGACGAAGCAGCAGCACCCGATAGACAAAATCAAAATCCAGCGTAATCGTACGCGTGCGCTGCAACCATGGCAGCAGCACAAAAAAGGCCAGCCCCGCAAAAAGCAGCAATTGCAGCTGTGTGACCACATGCGCACCGGTGTAGGGTTCATAAGCCACCTCCATCGGCAGCAACGCATACAGCCACGCAGGCCATATCCCCGGAATCAGACACAGCGCCGCCATCAGCCCCATCGCAAGGCGCATGTTCCACGCAGGCTCCTTGGGCCGCATGCCGCTATCTTTTTGGAAAAACACAAACCAGGGGAATTTGATCCCGGCATGGAGAAATACCCCGGCCGAAGCCGCCATCAGCAACATCCAGATCAGCGTCATATGCTCTCCTGCCGCCGCGGAGGCAATCATCGATTTGCTCACAAAACCCGAGGTCCAGGGAAAGGCGGAAATCGAAAGCGCCCCAATAATCGCGCACAGCGTAGTAAAGCGCATCGCGTGATACAGCCCGCCCAG
This sequence comes from Rickettsiales bacterium, assembly GCA_028282625.1. Lineage (GTDB taxonomy): Bacteria > Pseudomonadota > Alphaproteobacteria > Rickettsiales > UBA8987 > JANQHP01. The sequence goes on from JANQHP010000128.1 coordinate 4,114, forward strand.
CTCGCTGCAAAGCCGCTTGCCGGTTTGCTCCAGCACCGCGCCCGCACTCATCAAGAGCAACGCCTTATAAATAATATGGCAAAAGGCATGGGTCGCCACCCCGGCAAGGGCCAGCGGCGTCCCAATCCCAATGCCGGTCACCATAAACCCGACCTGGTTCACAATGCTGTAAGAAAGAATCCGGCGCATGTCATTTTCCAGCATCGCGTAGATAATGCCATAAAACACCATGAAGAGCCCGACCGGGATCAAGATATCCGCGCTAGGAAACAGGGTCAGCAGCACAAACACCGCCGTTTTGGTGGTAAAGGCCGAGAGGAACACCGTGCCGGTGGAAGAACCTTCCGGGTAGGCATCGGCCAGCCACGCCGAAAAAGGCGGCGCCGCGGCGTTGATCAACAGCCCAAGCAGGAT
>JANQHP010000167.1 GCA_028282625.1 Rickettsiales bacterium
ATGTTCACCGCGCCTGCCGCGCCTGAGCCAAGTGCGATGCAGAAAATCGCTAGCACCGCGAGCAAGGGATGGAGTTCACCCGGCGCGCGCAGCAACCCGACCACACCGGTAAACACCACCAGGCTCATCACCCTGGGTTTAAGCAGGGCAATATAGTCGCGGACGGTGCTAGAGCTATGACTCACCGTATGGGAAGTGGCGGCCTCACGCATGCGAACATCCCATATAGGCTACTTGATGGTAGGCGGCGTATTAAAGCTGTGGAAAGCCGGTGGGGAGGTTTGGGTCCATTCGAGCGTGGTGCCGCCTTCACCCCAAGGGTTGTTGCCACATTTCTTACCGTATTTCAGCGTATGCCACACGATGAACACAAAGAAGAGTGCGGCCGCAAAGGAAAGATAGGAGCCCCAGGAAGAGACCAAATTCCACCCGGCATAGGCATCGGGGTAGTCCGGAATACGGCGCGGCATGCCTGCAAGCCCCAAGAAATGCTGAGGGAAGAAGGTGAGGTTGGCACCAATAAAGGTCAGCCAAAAATGCCACTGCCCAAGCATCTCATTATATTGCCGGCCACTCATCTTGCCGATCCAGTAATAAAAGGCGGCAAAGGCGGCAAACAGCGCACCAAGGCTCATCACATAATGGAAATGCGCGACGACATAATAGGTATCGTGCATCGCAATATCGAGGCCGGCATTGGAAAGCACCACGCCGGTGACGCCACCCACGGTAAAGAGGAAGATAAAGCCGATGGCAAAGAGCATGGGCGTTTCAAAGGTGATGGACCCGCCCCACATGGTGGCAATCCAGCTGAAAATCTTGATACCGGTGGGTACGGCAATGACCATGGTGGCGGCCATGAAGTAAGCGCGCACATCCACATCCATCCCGACAGTAAACATGTGATGCGCCCACACCACAAAGCCGACCACGCCGATGCTCGCCATCGCATAGACCATGCCCAGATAACCAAAGACCGGCTTGCGCGAGAAGGTGGAAATGACGTGGCTGATGATGCCAAAGGCCGGCAGCACGATGATATACACTTCGGGATGACCAAAGAACCAGAACAGATGCTGGAACAGCACCGGGTCACCACCACCGGCCGGGTCAAAGAAAGAGGTGCCGAAATTCCGGTCGGTCAGCAGCATGGTGATGGCACCGGCCAGTACGGGCAGTGCGAGCACCAGCAAGAATGCCGTCAACAAAATCGACCACACAAAGAGTGGCATTTTGTGCATGGTCATGCCCGGCGCGCGCATGTTGAAGATGGTGGCAATCATGTTGATGGCACCCAGAATGGAGGAAGCCCCCGCCAAATGCAGGCTCAAAATCGCCATGTCCACGCCGATCCCTTGCTGCGAGGAAAGCGGCGGATAAATGGTCCAGCCGGTTCCAGCACCTCCATCGACAAAGGCCGAGCCAAGCAGCAGCAAAAAGGAGGGCGGCAGCAGCCAAAAGCTGATATTGTTCATGCGCGGAAAGGCCATATCCGGTGCGCCAATCTGCAAGGGCACAAACCAGTTCCCAAACCCTCCAAACAGCGAGGGCATAATCATGAAAAAGACCATGATCAGGGCGTGCGCCGTGACCAATACATTATAAAGTTGATGGTCACCGCCCAGCGTTTGAATGCCAGGCTCGGCCAGCTCCATCCGGAACAGCACGGAAAACAAGCCGCCCACAATCCCGGCCATAATAGAAAAGGCCAGGTACATGGTGCCAATATCTTTGTGGTTGGTCGAACAAAGCCAGCGCTTGAGGCCCGTGGGAGTGTGGTCTGCCATAATATGCTACCTGATCGTTAATTCGCAAAAGAAAGAGACACAGGCGCACGTGTGGCCAGCGTGATGAAAGGTGCCTCTTTTTGTCTCGGAGTGGTTTGTATGGGAGTGATGGCGGCAAATTTTTCAGCCGCTTCTTTTGTCCAGCGTTCAAACTCTTCCTTGCTGACCGCTTCAATCACCACCGGCATAAAGCCATGATAGGCACCACAAAGCTCGGAACATTGCCCGCGATAAATGCCTGGCTCATCAATGCGCACCCAGGTTTCATTGGTACGCCCCGGCACGGCATCTATTTTAACCCCAAGGGCGGGCAGCGCCCAAGCGTGGATCACATCGGCGGCGGTAATGAGAATGCGGATGTCGGTATCCACCGGCAACACCACGCGGTTGTCTACTTCCAGCAAACGCACCTGCCCCTCTTTGATCTCCTCATCGGGAATCATGTAGCTATCAAACGCAAAGTCACCGTGATCGGGATATTCATACCCCCAGTACCATTGGTAGCCAATTACTTTCAGCGTCATCTCCGGATTGGGGTGACGGTCCATAAAATAGAGCAAACGGAAGGAGGGCACCACAATCGCAATCAAGATCAGCACCGGCACGGCGGTCCAGATAATTTCAATCAACACATTATGCGTGGTTTTACTTGGATTAGGGTTCGCACTCCGGCGAAATCTGATCATCACATAGACCAGCAACCCGGTGACAAAAACGGTGATGGCCGTAATAATAATCAGCACATAATTATGCAGCCAATCGATCTTTTCCATGACCGGCGAAGAGGCTTCCTGAAAGCCAAGCTGCCAATCTTTAAGCGGTTCCGCCAAGCCGGCTTGCCCGTAACACAAACACAAGGTCAACACGCAACACCACACCATGCGCGGCAGATGGAAAGAAGAGAAGATGGACATAGAGTGAGGTCCTTTCGGCATGTATCGTCCTGAAGGCAGCGTTTTTGCTTATTATTAAGGAAGCTGCACGCTGCACATGAGTAGATGCGATGTGTTTATACTGCGTTCCTTCTAAGGGTGCAAGCACAGAATCCCTTCTTGTTCATTTGATGGGCCGCTGGTAGTATCGAGCGCGTTTTAGGTAGATTAGACACTGTTATCTCCTTATAGTGATATGAGGTTTGTTCGGAAATGAAACGTATACAAGGCATCGCATGGATCAGCCCCCTCTCTTGCAAGAAAAGAGCACGCTTACGCAACTGCAACAGGCACTGGCCGGTGCGGATGATGGGGAATTGTTCTTGGAACGCACCCAATCCGAAGTGCTGGTTTTTGATGATGGCAGCCTGCGAAATGCGAGCTACGACCAAAGTGAGGGCTTTGGTTTGCGTGCGATAAACGGCACTTCCACGGCCTATGCGCACAGCAGTGAGCTTTCGGGGGAAGCACTTGCGCGTGCGGTCTCTGCTGTGAAGCATTCGCCAAATGGTACGAAGCCTATGGTCCTGCCTGCTGAAAAAGTGGCGCAAAAAGACCTCAAGCATCCCTCGCTTTACACCGCAACCAATCCGCTGCATGGCATGGCGTTTGACCAGAAAGTGAACCTGCTGGCTGAGATGGATGCCTATGCGCGCGCGCTCGACCCGCGGGTGCATCAGGTGAGCGTTTCCCTGGTGGCAGAACAGCAGCACGTGCATATTTTGCGCGCCGATGGCAGCATGTGTGAAGATATCCGCCCCATTGTGCGTTTGAATGTGAACATTGTGCTGGAACATGAAGGGCGCCGTGAGCAGGGCTCGACCGGCTTGGGCGGCCGCGCGGATTACCGTACCTATGTGGAGGAATCGGTATGGAAAGAGGCGGCGCGCGAGGCACTGCGTCAGGCCGATATCAACATGCAATCGGTCCCCGGACCGGCTGGAGAAATGACGGTGCTGCTTGGTCCCGGTTGGCCGGGCGTCTTGCTGCATGAGGCCGTGGGTCACGGGCTGGAGGGCGATTTCAACCGCAAGAAGACCTCGGCGTTTTCCGGTCTGATGGGCGAACGGGTGGCGGCACCTGGGGTGACCGTTCTGGATGACGGGACGATCCCGGATCGGCGCGGATCCATCAGCGTGGATGACGAGGGCACGCCATCGGGCAAGAACACCCTGATCGAAGACGGGATCCTCGTGGGCTATATGCAGGATC
>JANQHP010000077.1 GCA_028282625.1 Rickettsiales bacterium
GCCTCTTTGGCACGCTGTACTTCAAGCAGCAGCCTGCCTTTGACATAAAGACCCACCGGGTCTTCACGCAATTCTTCAATAACGCCAATCGGCTCATCCATACGATGTTGCCAGAGCAGCTTGATGCACGCGCAATCCTGCTCTTGAAGCGTCCGCGCAAAAGCACCATGCTGCACGGCGTCCTTCTGGCTATCCACCACATTAAACACGCTGGCATAGCCTTCAAAAGCACCGTCTTCCTGCACTGCTTTAATCAGCAACGGTACATCCAATGTTTTCTTTTCCATGTGATCCTACTCCCCCTAATCTAATGTGTTACCATCCTCGATCGGTCCAAGCCCCACCGCGCGGCGCTTCTCATTGACCGTCATAAAATCCGAACGCTGCAAGCGTTGCCACATCGCCTCCCTGCGTGGCGCCAGCGCGCTAATCGCATCCTTGTCATAGTCAAGCCACAAGCGTTGCCCCTGCCCCGGCGCACTAAACATCGGCACCAGCCAACCACCGAGCGCCTGGGTCATGTCATCTAAAACCGGTAAGATCGTTTGCTCCCAAAGCGCCATGCGCGCTTCCACCATATTGCTATAGGTGTTATCGCCTGGAATGCCGAGCAATTGCGGCGGCACACCAAAAGCCTGCGCAATGTCGCGTGCCGAGCTATGTTTGGATTCAATAAAGTCCATATCCCGCGGTGAAAGGCTCATCTCCTTCCAATCCAGACCGCCTTCAAGCAGCAGCGGCCTGCCTGCATTGGCCGCACCGCTAAATTGCGTATCAATCTGCTCCCGAATGCGTACAAATTGCTCGTCGCTCAAATGGCTGCCGCTACCATCTTTTTCGGCCTGCATCACCAATGCACCGCTTGGCTTCGCCCCATTTTGTAGCAAGGCCTGGTTCCACACGCCCGCCTGATTATGCTGGTCAATGCTATACGCCGCCGCTTCCACCGGTGACATCCCATACCAGTCATTGAGCGGGTTAAAATATTTCAGATGCAACACCGGCGAGTGGCCACGCACCTGGTTCACCATAAAGCGCCGTGTGTCATGCTCCACTTGATACTCATACCCTGCCGGCACCCCATTTTTTCCAGCCACCACCCGCACGCGGTCCGGCCGCAAAATAAACAATTCCTTCGGGTGCTCCTGATGCTCTGCCTGCACCGCCAAAAGATAGGCATTCCCATCAATCATGCGGTAGGCACAAAGCGACTCGATGAGTTCCGAGCCATACATGCAAGCACCTGGCCGCTTCAAAAGCGCCAGCAGCGGATGTTGTTCCACCACATGCCTTCCCGTTTCATCCTCGCGGTGCAACACCCAGGAAACACTACCCACCGCCTTGGAAACCATATGAATGCAGCGATGCGCCACCACATTCTTGCGATACGCCTCATCGGCGAATTGATCGTAATTACGCGCACTCCACACCGCTTTGCCCAGTGGCTGCAAGTAACTTTGTGCCATCGCAAAAGCGGGATAGGCCGATTTTTTGCTGGGCTTTCCAGGCGAAAATGCCTTGAACGCCTTGCTTAAGAACGATTCTTTCTGTGACGCACGCGCCGTAACGCGCCGCCTCGCCGATTGCGAAACTGCCATACTTCCTATCCCTTATGTGAAACGATATAAAAACAGCCTGTGGCCGTAGCAAACACGCCTTCAAACACAGCAGCCCTTCGCGCTGCACATATTTTTTCGACGTTATAATTTCACTATAGCTTGACAGAAAAACCCCGGAAGGGGTCCTCGGCACTTTTTTAAGATTAAAGTGAGCCTTTAAGTGCCTTGTCAATTAATTTGACTGTATTATCAACACCATAAAGTGCAATAAACGAGCCCATGCGTGGCCCGCTTTCCTGCCCCAGCAGGATCGCGTAAAGGGCGGCAAACCAGTCACGCAAATTGCTGTAATCATGCGCTTTGCCTACTGAAAAGACCAAGGTCTGCAATTCTTCTGCCTTTGCATCTTCTGCCTGTGCCTGAAGCCGCTGCTGCAACTCCTTTAACGCGGCCTCCTCTTTTGCATCGGGTGTGCGGTATGATTTGGCCGGCAGCACAAAATCCTCGTAATACGCAATCACGCCCTCAATCATTTTCTCCATCCACGGATGGGTCTCCCGCGTCACATCCGGCGCATAGCTTTGAATAAAACCCCAGAGCACCTCCGGATTTTCCGGATGGCATACGCTTGCAAGGTTCAGCAGCAACCCAAAAGAAACCGGCAAATCCTCCTTTGGCACCTCACCGCCGTGAATATGCCAGACCGGGCTTTCTGGCTTCTTGGCTGCCTCCAGCCCCGCGTAAGCTGCCAGATGCGCATAATATTCATCCACCGCCTTGGGGATCACATCAAAATGCAACCGCCTAGCCTTCCGTGGATTTTGATACATATAATAGGCCAGGCTTTCCGGCGTGCCGTAACGCAGCCACTGCTCCATGCTAATGCCATTGCCTTTAGACTTTGAAATTTTCTTGCCCTCTGCGTCCAAAAACATTTCATAGACATATTGCTGTGGCGGCCGCCCACCCACAATCTTGCAAATCGCGCTATAAAGCGGCGCTGAAGGCTGGTGGTCCTTGCCAAACATTTCAAAATCCACCTCAAGCGCGGCCCAGCGCATCCCAAAATCCGGCTTCCATTGCAGCTTACAATGCCCGCCCGTCACCGGCAAGGTGACCTGCTCACCATCTTCATCCGTAAAGGTGATCGTACCCTGCTCCGGATCGCAATCATCCATCGGCACTTGCAGCACCTTTCCCGTTTTGGGCGAAATCGGCAGAAAAGGGCTATAGGTCTTTTGCCGCTCTTCCCCGAGCGTTGGCAGCATCACCTGCATAATCTTATCGTAATGTGCAAGCGCGCTTAGCAGTGCCTTATCGTATTTCCCGCTGCGGTAAAAATCGCTGGAGCTGATAAACTCATACTCAAACCCATACTGGTCCAAAAACCCGCACAGCCGTGCATTCATATGATGCCCAAAGCTTTCATGCGTGCCAAAAGGATCCGGAATTTTGGTCAATGGCTTGCCCAAATGCTTTGCCACCATCTCCTGATTGGGAATATTTTCTGGTACCTTCCGCAAGCCATCCATGTCATCGGAAACCGCAAAAAGCTTGGTTGGGATATCGCTCATCTGTGCAAAGGCATGGCGCACCAGTGTGGTGCGGAACACCTCCATAAAGGTCCCAATATGCGGCAATCCTGGAGGCCCATAGCCCGTTTCAAACAGCACATACCCCTTCTTCGGTGCGCCCTGTTTCAAACGCGTAAGCAGCTTCCGCGCCTCTTCAAAAGGCCAGGAACCTACCTTGGTATACTCGTCTACATCCAGCGCTGTCATGGTTACCCATCCGCTATCTCTTCTGTGAAGGCGCGCATCATAAAGCGATGCCGCAGCCTGTCAATCATTGGCCTATTAATCACTAGAACATCAGCTATCTTTTACCGTTTCACTTTTTTCCTTTGGGAAAAACACACGGTAAAGCAGATGCGCGGTCCACAATGTGACCAGCGCCCCAAAGGTTACATCACTGATATAATGCGCCCCCTGAATAACACGTCCTGCCGCCGCAAAAAAACCGAACATCAGCGCCAACGCATAGGCCTGCTTGCGGCGCCTTCCCTGATATAACAGCGCCAGCGCAATCACACTAAAGCCCATGGCTGAATGTCCGGAAACAAAGGATTTTCCGTCCTGATCACTGATCACAAACATATCTGTGTAAGTCTTCACCCCACCAAATTCGGTGATATTCACCGGTCGCGCACGGTCCCATATCTCCTTAAACCCCTGATGCACAATCAAACCGGGCGCTAAGATCACCACCGCCAGCACATAAAGCAAGGCACGCTGCCCCGGCACCCAAGCAGGCAGCCGAATCCCAAACATACGCTTGAGTAGATGCAACCCCACACAAAACAAGCAGGTCCCCACCATGATCACCGAAAGCACGCGAATTCCAAAATAGACCAGCGTTGGCCACCAATTCTCCCTAAGGAAAAAACCGCCACGCGCTTCATCGTAAAACAGCTCGCTCACATAAAGGTCTATCCCAGGAAACAAGGCAAAAACGGCCAGTGCCACCACCGTGATCAATGCAAGGATTTTCATCACTTTTCTCCTATTTCATACATCCTACAGGGACGGATATACCAGTCAGGATGCTGCTTTGCCAGCTTTTCTGCGACCCTACCCGCTGCATCCGCGTCATCACATACGCCAAAACACGCACTCCCACTGCCACTCATCTGCGCATAGTCCACCTCTTGCTGCTGCGCCAATACCTCCAACACCTCCTCAATCACCGGTGCCACGCCACACGCTGCCTCGGTTAAATCATTCCCTCGATGCGCTGTTGCTTTTCCCGAAGCCTTCCATCGTGCAAACACCTTAGCCGTTGGCACTACTACAGAAGGATAAATCAGTACCATCGCTTTGGGTATCGCCTCACCCTCTGGCCAAGGCTCCACCTGTTCTCCTATGCCGCGTACCAAAGCTGGCAGCACCAAAAGGCAGACCGGCACATCCGCGCCCAAAATAGCACTTGGTTCCACCCACGCCTGCCACTTTTGCTCCTGCCCACATAAGCTTGCTAAAGCACGCAACATCGCCGCTGCATCCGCCGAGCCACCACCAAGCCCAGCACCGGCTGGAATATTTTTTGTCAGACGCACCTCCACCTGCAGCTTTTCTAGCGCAGGCAAACGCTCTTTCGCCCAATGATAGGCCGCTTGCACGCTGCCACCATCTGCAGGCACCTGCTCCGCAAAATCCCCCTTCGCCACCACGCGCAAGCTCGGCGTATCCGCTGGCATGCACGTTACTTCCAGCCGATCCGCCAAATCCACAAACACCACACCACTTTCCAGCGCATGATAGCCATCGCTTTGTTTGTGCTTCACGTGCAACCAAAGATTCACCTTGGCCGGCGCTATCACGGAAACAGAATGTGACTCCATTAGAAAAATCTAAACACTGTTAACAGTGTCTAATACCGCAAGCGTACACGGCCAAACACGCTCCGCCCAATCTCTGCCGCATTCATATAAAACGGCGAGGTGAATTCCACATGCTTGTCATCCAGCAGATTCTGCCCGATCGCTTCCAGCGTCATATGTGCATTCGGTTTCCAGCTTAGCCGCGTATCTAGCCGCCAATAATCTGGCACCGCCAGCGAAGAAGTAAACCCATCAGCCTGAATATTATCCACAAAATAGAGCGTGTTATCCATAAACACTTCCGAACCTAGTTCCGCCGAAGAACGAAGCGTAAACTGGTGTTTGGGTGAATTGGTCTCGTTGTTTTCCTGGGTTGTATCGGTACTACCAGCCTGCGTATCAATCGAAATACGGTGCCAGGCATAGCTGCCTGAAAGCTGCCATTTCGGGCTCACCTGCCACTTCGCGGTGGTTTCCACACCCACGCTATACCCGCGTGAACGGTTGGCAAAGGTTAGCGGCAAAATGCTAAAGCCATTTTCAGTAAAAGAAGCGCCCTGCTCCAGGGTGAAGAGGCTCGCGTAATCATTATAAAATGCCGCAATATCTAACGACATATCACGATCAAAGGAAGCACGGTAACCCATTTCATAGGCAATCAACCGCTCAGCATCCAGTGCTTCACTCCCTGTAATGCGTACAAAACCCGCCGGCGTGCCAGGCCCCACGGTATTGGCTGGAAAAGCCGAGCGTGCTGCCCGCACGCCATCACTCACACGGCTTGGAATCCGCACCGCACGCGCCACCGAGCCCCACAGCGTGTGTGTATCACTTGCCTTCCAGAGCATTTTGGCCGAAGGCTGATATTCAAATCCCGTATAATCATTATGCTCAAACTTTGAACCCAGCGTGAGGAAAAGCGTGTCCTCGACCGCTTCCCACTCATGCTGCATAAAGGCATTCCACAGTTGAAAAGAGGTGCTATCGCTCTCAAAAAACACTAGCGCATTGTTGTCGGCGGAGTCCTGAATATAACGGTAGCCAGCGCCCCATACCGTTTCATGCCGATCTGCTGGCTTAAACACATGCTGCAACTCCATGTCATAGGTGCTAATCACCTGCCCAAAAAGCAGCTCGTTTCGCCGTGCATGGTCAAAATAGCTCTGCAAGGTCATAATACCCGCATCACCCAAATCCTGCTCCAACCGGACCAACACATTACCACCCGCAATCGTATCTTCAGAAGGCTCGTTTGTGACAAACCCTGTGGATGTCGTCGAAGGACGGATAAACACACTTTCTGTCTCACCGTGGTAAATGTCACCCTGCACCGTCAGTTTCTTCTGCGGTGTAGGCTCGGCGTCCACACGAAAGCCCGCCTGCTCCCGGGACCACCCATCGCCACGATCACCTCCTCCAGGAATGGTCGTTTCATCCTGTATCTTTGCCTTGGCATAGACACGGTACGAAGTATGCTCGCCTATCTTGCCACCTTGGCGCACCTCAATTGCTCCACGCTCTTCATTTCCAAACGTCACCGAAGCATAGGTGCCCTGGGTATTAGCTGCAGAGCGTGTAATAATATTAATAACCCCATTGACCGCATTGGACCCCCACACCGTGCCTCCTGGTCCACGGATCACCTCAATCCGCTCAATGTCCTCCATCAAGGTGTCTTGCACATCCCAGTACACCCCAGAAAAGACAGGCGTATACACCGTTCTTCCATCAATCAGCACCAGCAGATCATTGGCATATTGATTGTTAAACCCGCGTGAGGTAATGGCCCATTTATTGGAATCAATCTGTGCCACTTGAAGGCCCGGCACCACGCGCAACATCTCAGGAATATTGGTGGCACCAAGTCGTTTGATATCCTCTTGTGTGATCACAAAAATCGCGGATGCCACCTCGTTGGCGGCTTCTGGTTTCTTGGAGGCAGAAATCACTTCCACCCGCATCAAGCTTTCCAGATCAAGGGTAAAATAGTCTGTTTGCGCATCATTGGCCGTTGCGCCAATGGAAAACACCACAAGCATCCCCGTATAAATCACAACCAGCTTGTGGATAATTCGTCTTAACATACTACGCACCGTACCACACCTATCGTCTGTAAGAGAGGGTATGCTAACATAAACTGTTCTAAAAGCAATCAGATGCTTTGAACAAGAAATAGGGACTAAAAACAGGCAGGAAAATGTTATTTCTTACGAAAATTGTCTAACACCACCACATTATCCGAAGCACCATTTTCGGCTTCATCGTCTGAATCTGCCTGATGATTGAGTGCGGCATCTATCGCATCGTCGCTATCTAGCAACAAATCTTCCTTATTGCTGTGTGTAAATTGCAAACCAAAACGCACGCTTGGGTCAGCAAAAGAGACCAATGCATCAAAAGGTACCGTCAAACTCTGTTTGATATTGTTAAAGCTTAAAACAAGCGAAAAGCGGTTTGTCTCAACTTCTAAGTCCCAAAATTGATGCTGTAGCACAATGGTCATTTCTTCCGGGTAGCGTGCAAGCAAATCGTCGGAGATCATCACCTCAGGATGCTGCGTACGGAACGTGATGTAAAAATGATGGTCCCCTTGCAGCCCGTGCTCATCCACAAGCTCCAGCGCACGACGCACCACATAATGCATGGCATCATCTACAATCGCTGCATAATCAATGTAATCTGAACTCATCCGCCAATCTACAGTCGGTCATTTCGTCTGTCTTTAAAATAGCAAGCAAGTCCAAAGCAAACAAGTAATCTCTTGCCACAAGGCTAACCTGCTCAAAAGCTACCAGTCTTCTTGCGCCGACTTCATATTTTTACGAATAGCGGTAATAAAATAAGAAAGCCCATGAAAGCGTTTTTCATTGGCCGCCTGCATCAGCAACTTGATGAAATGCGGCAAATCATCGCATGCACGTGCACCACTTTCACGACGCGCCTCTTTTTCCATAAATTTAATCACACGCACCACTACCTGTACCGCTTCATATAATTTTGGCGGCAACGAGGCACGTTCATAAAGCGCTTTTAGGCCGGCTTCATCATCTGCCACCAATTTACGCACGTTGGAAAAAGGGACACCGGTAAAACGGGCCATGGTAATTTCGAATAAGCGCAAATGCCCTACGGCCAAAGCTGCCAGTGGCGTCGCACATCCCTCTTTTTCGGATTTATCCAACATCTGACTTAACACACCGCTGCCAGGCTGCAGCGCCATCAGGAGTTGGCCGTGACGCTCCAAATCATCAATCATCAAAAGCAGATCCTTATCGGCCTTATCCATTCCCATAAAGGTGAGCGCTGCCACCTCGCCGCTTTCTTGAAACAGCTCACGAATATCGGAAAAAGACTTTTTATACTTGGTTTCCAAGTCCTTCTGGATGGCCGTAGAAACCGTTTTGGTCAAGTGCTCCACAATACGAGGCGGAAGCACATTCCGCGTAATAACCGACTCGACCACCTGTTTGCTTTCGGCAAATTCATCCACCACCTGCTCCAAGTCGGTATCGCTAATATCTGCCTGGTCATTATGCAGCAGCGTTTCTACCACTTCAGCGTCATGTGTTTCCACCAACGCACCTGAAACCTCTTGCGACACATTACTCCGGCTTGCAATGGCCAATTGCGCCTGATGTGTTTTGGTGGACTGGATAATATCAACCAAATCATCATCACTCAGCACTTCAGAAAACTCTAGAATAGGCAGTGAAACCTCTTCCACATCTCGTGCCAGCGTGTTGACCACATCCGCAGGAATCACATCGCTGGTCATTAGGTTTTCTGAAAGCGCTTTGCGTACCTCAATTTCAGCCTGCTTCATCAATAGGCGGAATATCTGCTCGGCCAGCTGCACCTGTGAAGAGGTCAGCTCCTTTTCATTATATTGATGCGAAAGCTTTTCAATCACTTGGATTTTCATGTCCGCCGATGGATTATCCATCAACGCCTTAATATCCTCGTGGGACAGCTTATCCTTTTCTGATAAAGGCACGCCTACTTATCCTTACTATCACTAACACGTGTTCATTCGATAATTACACCATAGAGTAGCACTTGTTTTTGCCACCATGCACAACGACCGCACAGTAGATATAGGAAAAAAAGACCGCCGATACAAGAGGAATACGCTAAGCGATATTATAGCCATCTTTTGTAAGGGAGCCTAAAGCAGAACCATCAATCTCACAGAGCTCTCCAGGACGCAGATCCTCTAGCGTAAATGGACCGTAACCTACACGTATAAGGCGAGATACCTGCCATCCCATCTGTGCACATAGGCGCCGGATTTCACGGTTCTTCCCTTCATGCAACACCATATGCACCCAATGATTTTTGCCTTGCCCCTTTCGCTCTAAACGTGCCTCAACAGGAGCACATTGCACCGCTGGATTGTTGCCGCTTTTTGCAAGCCTCACACCCCCGCGCCAGCTATCTAGCGCCACCTGTGTAACATCACCGCGCACCCGCACACGATATTGACGTTTCCATTGATAGCGAGGATGTGCCAGCATCTCGGCGAGTGGGCCCTGGTTGGTCAACAACAATAACCCTTCGCTTTCTATATCCAGCCTTCCAACGGAAACCACGCGTGGAAGCGTCTCTGGCAACGCCTCAAAAATAGTGGGACGACCTTGTGGGTCATGATGCGTCGTAATCAAGCCTCGCGGCTTATAATAACGCCACAATCGTGGCGCTTCGGGCAAAGCCAGTGCTACATCATCCACACGCACTTCCTGGTCATCTTTCACATGCGTGGCAGGGTCTGTTACCACCACATGATCCACCTTCACGCGCCCTTGTGCAATACGCTGCTCCGCCTCTCTTCTGGAGCAAAGCCCTGCATGTGCAATATATTTTGCAAGGCGCTTTCCCTGCACGGAAGCATCTTGTGCGTCGTGCCTACCCTTCACGCGCGGCTTGAACAAAGGCCTTTAAAATGGCCGTATCAAAGGGGGTGACTTCATATTCAGGGTGCCACACCACCCCTAAGCCAAAGCGCTTGCCGGGAAAAGAAAAGGCTTCAATCACACCGTCGGGTGCCCTTGCTTCGACTACAACGTGATTGCTTGTTTCCACCACCCCCTCTTGGTGGTGACTGTTTACCTCTGCCTGCAACTTGTCCGTAATTTGGTGCAACAAGCCACCTTCTTCTATATGCAAATCATGTGCCACCTGTTCGCAACCAAGGCTCGTGGTACGGTGATCAATCTCACTCTTTGCATGTGCCGCAATATCTGCCGTTAATTTACACCCATGCATACCAGCAAGCAGCTGCATACCCGCGCAAATGCCCAGCACAGGCATATCTGCCGCTAACGCCTCTTTGGCAATGGCCTGGTCAAATTGCACCCTTGAGGAAGCATCACCATAAAGCGACGCATGTGCTTCTTCCACATACCACGCTTTTGGCCAAGCAAAATCACCGCCGGGGATCAACAAGCCATCTATATGCCCTAAATAAGAGGGGATATGCTCATGCACGTAAGGAATGCCAACCGGCACACCGCCTGCGCGCGTGATGGAATCAAAGTAATGCTCACGTAGCGCGTGGTGGGGTCGCGGGGAGTAGGTCCCCTCTTCCTGCCAGTCTAATGTAATCCCGATGAGCGGTCGCATGGGTGCACCCTTTACTATTGCAAATGGTCATAAGGATTAGAAGCATGTGGATGCACTGACACAAAAGGGAAAAAGCGTAATGCCCTTAAATCCTCTTCTGCTTCATAAAAAAACTCGCTGGTGCGCCCACACACACTAACTTGCAAAGCTCCTTGCGTATTTTTAAATGCAAAGACCAGATATTGCATGCCGCTAAGAAAATGGAAACCGCAAGCCTGCTTGTCCACGTGTGTCTTGACGGTAATATATTCTTCTTCCGGCCCTTTCCACACAGCATGCGCTCGAAGAATCACGTCGGCCAAACCGTTGGAGGCCTCAAGATCCTCTGCTTCAGGTGTTTTGACCGAAGACACAATCCCGCTAAACACCGCATCGGCCATTAAAAAACCTTGCTCAAAGTCTGAGCGTGCACAGCTGCATGCCGTGGCACTCTGCGGTAAAAAAACCCAGATAAAAAGTAACGTAAAAAGAGAAAAACGAAGAGGCATAATGTTGATATCACGTTTTGGTTGAATCGAGTAAAGCACGCAGTGCCAGCACATAACCTTCGCCACCCAACCCACAAATCACTCCTTTTACCACTGGGGAAAGGTAGGAATGATGACGAAAATCTTCACGCGCATAAATATTGGAAAGATGGACCTCAATGGTTGGGATGGTAAGGGCGGAAACCGCGTCTCGAAGGGCAACAGAGCTGTGCGTATAGGCTGCCGCATTTAAAATAAGCCCTGAGGCCTTCTGGCCCGCCTCTTGAATCCAATCGACCAGCTCCCCTTCCTGATTGCTTTGCCGCCATACGATTGCCACTTGCTGCTCTGCGGCCACAGCTTCGCACGCTGCCTGCCACTGCTCAAGCGTAGCGCTTCCATAAATCTCAGGCTCACGTGTGCCCAGCAAATTGAGATTAGGGCCATGTAAAATATAAATCACCGACATAATAAACTAATGGTAGTTGTATTTTTTATTTCGAGCTTTAGTTTAAAGATGCTGCAACAAGAATAAAGTAGAAATATGCGCATTACCCTAAATGGTCAGGAACAAAACTTTTCTGCTCCCCTTACAATAGCGGAATTGGTTGAAAAACTTGAGCTAGAAGCAGAAAAAATTGCCATAGATTGCAACGCAGAAGTTATTGCGCGCAATGCCTACGTAAAAACGCATCTGCAAGAAGGAGATACGGTAGAAATCATTCATTTTATTGGCGGTGGTTGAGATGACAACGCAAGCAACAGCTAACGACGCCTTTAAGGTTGCCGGGCAATCTTTCTCTTCACGCTTGATTGTAGGCACGGGCCGCTATGCCTCTTTTGAGGAAACGGCGGCAGCCATTGAGGCTTCCGGTGCCGAAATTGTGACCGTGGCCGTCAGGCGGGTCAATATTGCAGAGGCCAATGCGCCGATGTTGCAAGATTATCTAAGCCCAAAGCACTACACTTACCTACCGAACACCGCAGGGTGCTACACCGCAGAAGAAGCGATGCGGGTGTTGCGCCTTGCCAGGGAAGCCGGTGGCTGGGAGTTGGTGAAGCTTGAAGTCATTGGCGATAAGCGCACGCTTTACCCCGATATGGAGGAGACGCTTAAAGCGGCTAAAGAACTGGTCAAAGAGGGTTTTAAGGTGATGGCCTATGCCACCGATGACCCTCTTTTTGCCAAAAAATTAGAAGATGTAGGCTGTGCGGCGATTATGCCGCTTGGGGCTCCTATTGGGTCAGGCCTTGGCCTGCAAAACCCGCTGAACATTCAATTCATCATTGAAAACGCCTCTGTACCTATTTTAGTGGATGCGGGTGTGGGCACACCAAGCGATGCCGCCAAAGCCATGGAGCTTGGGTGTGATGGTGTGCTTATTAATACTGCCATTGCTAAAGCAAACGCGCCCATTCTTATGGCACAAGCGATGCGCAAGGCCGTGGAAGCCGGCCGGCAGGCTTTTCTTGCCGGTCCCATGGAGCAAGCATTCTACGCCAAGGCTTCTTCGCCCACAGGAGGACAGATAGGAAAAGAATATGCCTCCTAATAGAGAATAACACCACGTATCTTAGAAAATACCATGCGTCACGTGCCTGCCTCCACAGAAGAAAATGCGCTTGCACTGCTTTATTTTCCGCTGGCGCTAGGCCTCATTATACTCCTGACCGCGTGGCGCTTGTTTGTGTTGCATGGCACGTTTGCGGGTGTGCATTTGCCACTTTCTTTTGATGAGGCGCAGTATTGGGCCTGGGCGCAAGACCCCGCATGGGGATATTTTTCCAAGCCACCCGTGATCGCCTGGCTGATGCACCTTTCCACCGAGTGGTGTGGCAGCGACAGCGCCTTTTGCATCCGTTTTTTTGCGCCTGTGCTACACGGGTTTACCGCACTGATGGTATGGGGGATTGCAAGGCACATATTTGGCGCACAAACCGCGCTATGGTCCTGCCTTGTCTATCTTTTATTACCTGGCGTTTCCTTTAGTTCCATTATATTTTCCACCGATGCTCCACTCATGGCATGTTGGGCACTGGCAACTTTTGCCTTCTTACGCGTGCTTGAAAATAGTCGCCATGTAAAATGGTGGATTATGTTCACCCTGGCATGTGGCTTGGGTCTCCTTAGCAAATACACCATGGTGCTTTTTGGCGCATCCGTGGGGCTGTATCTTATTAGCTCCCATGCCTCGCGACCTATGTTCTTAAAACCATTCTTCTGGCTCAGTGTTGCAGGCGCTTTGCTGCTGTTCCTGCCGAACATCCTATGGAACTTCGAGCATGACTGGATAAGTTTCATGCACACGCAAACCAACGTTTTTTCCTTTGGATTTGGTTTGCAGCTGAAAAAAGGGTTGGAGTTCCTGCTTGGGCAATTTGGCGTGGTGGGGCCATTTTTTCTGGTATTGATGGTGGTGGCTCCTGGCATCTTGCGATGGGCAAAAGAAGAGGAAGAGTACCGGTTGCTTACCATCTTCACGTTTTTGCCCATTCTTGCCGGCGTGCTGGTAGCCTTTATCTCCGGCGCACAGGCACATTGGAGTGCGCCTGCTTACATCACCGGTTCCATCATGATTGCCTACTTCTTACAGCAAACGCCCTTTTTACAAATCATGCGGAAGGTTGTGCTTTTGCTCCATGCAGCCGTGCTAGTTATCGGGCTGCATTATACTCCCATCGCGTCTGCATTTGGCCTACCTGCCTTGCCGATGGAACGGCTGGAACGCTGGCATGCGTTAACGCGCCCCAGTGCCCTCTATCTGCATGAGCAGCAAGATGCCTTTTTGCTCACAGATGAACGCAAGGCTGCGGCAATACTTGGTTGGAGCCTAAGAAGCAAAGAAGGAAAGCCCTACCCAGTTCTTAAATGGAACCCAAACCACTATGTGCATGATCACTATGATATGACAACCAACTTAAACAACTATATTGGTCGCAATATGATCCTTGTGACACGCCACCGCACCCCAGCCGATATGGCACCCTACTTTATTGGGTGGCAAGAAATCAACCAACACACCATTGCGAATCAAACGTTCCGTTGGATTTACCTGGTCGGATTTAAGGGATATTAGCTATATTGTAAATTTAAGAATTGATTATACTATAATAGCTGCGTATAATCAGCGCTCTTTTTATCCAAAAAAGCAAAAAACAAGGAAGCTACATGGACCATCTGAAACATACGCTGGAAGAAGTCAAACTCAATAAAGATGTTGCTCCGGCAGACACAGCCCTCATGACCAATCCCGCTTATGTGAACAGCTCTGGTGAAGTGGTCAAAAATGCCCTCAATCGCGGGTTTGATGTCCTCCAGCTTGAAAATGGCGACATTGTCACCACAGGTACCAAAATTATTGTGACACGCTATAGCTGGAATGAGGAAACACAGGAAATGACGGTTGCTTCTGAGGAAGAACAGTCCCCACCTGATATTGACTAGCTTGGCTTCATTTAGCGTTGTTGCTGCCCACTACCCAACCGATATTTTATCATGCCCAATAAGATGCAAGTACGCAAAGTAGTGCTCGCCTATTCCGGTGGGCTGGATACCTCCGTGATCCTCCACTGGCTGCGTGAGGAATATGACTGCGAAGTGGTCTGCTTCACCGCCGATCTTGGTCAAGGTGAAGAACTGGAGCCCGTGCGTGCCAAAGCCGAGTCGCTTGGCGTGACTGAGATTTTCATTGAAGATCTGCGTGATATTTTCGTACGCGACTATGTCTTTCCCATGTTCCGTGCCAACGCCATCTATGAAGGCACCTACCTCCTTGGCACCTCCATCGCACGCCCGCTGATCGCTAAGCGCCAGGTCGAAATTGCCGCTGAGACCGGTGCCGATGCCGTTTCTCATGGTGCGACCGGCAAAGGCAACGATCAGGTGCGTTTCGAGCTTGGTTATTATGCCTGCAACCCGGAGATCCAGGTCATTGCACCCTGGCGCGAATGGGACCTTAACTCGCGCACCGCCTTACTGGATTATGCCAGAGCACGGGATATCGAAGTCCCAGCCGGCAAGGAAAACACTCCGCCCTACTCCATGGATGCGAACCTGCTTCATATTTCTTACGAAGGAAAAATGCTGGAGGACCCTTGGGTACCACCGCAGGAAGATATGTTCCGCCTGACCACATCACCTGAGGCAGCGCCAGATGCGCCCCAGGAAATCGTCCTCGGCTTCGAAAACGGCGACCCCGTTTCCATTGATGGCAAAGCCTATGGCCCCGCCGCACTGCTTGCCGAGCTCAATCGCTTAGGAGGCATGCATGGCATTGGCCGGATCGATATCGTGGAAAACCGCTATGTCGGCATGAAAGCACGTGGTGTGTATGAAACACCGGGTGGCACTGTTTTGCTTGCGGCGCGTCGAGCGCTTGAAAGCATTACCCTGGACCGTGAAGCAGCCCACACCAAAGACGAAATGATGCCGCGCTATGCCAAGCTACTCTATAACGGCTACTGGTTTGCGCCTGAGCGTGAGATGCTCCAGGTTGCGATTGACCAGACCCAAGCCTATGTCACCGGCGAAGTGGCGCTTAAGCTCTATAAAGGCAATGTGATTGTGCAGGGCCGCCGCAGCCCGCACTCGCTCTACAGCGAAGCACATGTCACCTTTGAAGAAGACGCGGTCTTTAACCAACGCGACGCCGAAGGCTTTATCAAGCTCAATGCGCTGCGCCTACGCCTTGGCAAGCGCGACTAGGCACCTTTCAGGTAAGCGGGGGGCCTTACCCCCGCACCCCCGCCCTCGCATAAGCTCGGCGTCGCGTTGCTCCTAGTCGCGCTAAAGCGCCCCGAATAGAGGTGCCCATGCACCGCCTTAATCCCCTCTCCCCTTCAAGGGGAGAGGGTGGACACGTAGTGCCCGGGTGAGGGGGTAAAATGTAAGAATATCACCCACAAGCCACTTGCCCTTACGGCGCATCTTTCTTATGCTTGACCGCGGGGCTGGCGGCGGACGGTAACTCCGCCAACCCGGTCAGGTCCGAAAGGAAGCAGCCGTAACGGATGCCTATCGGGTCGCTGTCAGTCCTCTGCCCTTAACCCAACAAGGAAACGCCATGCATCGTCGCATCACTTGTTTAGCCTTACTGATGGCACTTGCATGCAGCATGGCTCTCTTTGCCTCCTCTGTGACTGCTATTCCTCCAGTGCCCCCCAAAGAAGCCTGTTGGATCGAAGGGCTGGTCAAAAAAGTCCGCGCGGGCTCCTACCAAGATGCCATCTACGATACCAGCGGCCCGGAGCCTGAATTTAAACCTAAGACTATCACGTATACCGAATTGCTGATCCATATCACCCAAGTTGAGCCACTGCGCGCCGATGCTTCTGTCGCAAGAGAATGCGCCCAAGATATCGTAGACACAGCGCGTCCTTATGGGCTATGTGAAGAGCAGACCATCGTAGCGGGTGACCGTATCCGCGCAAGAAACGATGGCTGGGGCTTGGCACCTGAGTGCTTGCATCATGTCACCTTTATACAAAAGTAAATGGCTGAAAAAGAACAACATTACCAAGTTTTAGCGCGCAAATATCGCCCGCAGAAGCTGAGTGAACTCGTGGGGCAGGAGGTGCTCGTGCGTACCCTCACCGAGGCGATTGCGCAAAACCGTATGCCACATGCCTTCATGCTGACCGGCATTCGTGGGGTCGGCAAAACCAGTACCGCGCGTATCATTGCCAAATCGTTAGTGTGCATCGGCAAAGATAGCAAGCAAACTGCCCCTACAGCCGAACCATGTGGCGTATGTGAACAATGCGCCTCCATTGCAGAAGACCGCAACGTCGATATCTTGGAGGTCGATGCCGCAAGCCGCACCGGTGTCTCCGATATGCGTGAGATCATCGACAATGTGCGCTATATGCCCGCCAGCGCGCGCATGAAGATCTACATTATCGATGAAGTGCACATGCTCTCCAAAAGTGCCTTTAACGCACTGCTTAAAACGCTGGAAGAACCGCCCGCGCATGTCATGTTTATCTTTGCCACCACCGAAATACGCAAAGTGCCCGTCACCATCCTGTCACGCTGCATGCGGTTCGACCTGCCACGCGTGCCAGCCGAAGTGATTGTAGAACACTTAAAGCATATCCTCCAGGCAGAAAAGAGAAAGGCCGATGAAGAGGCACTTGCGCTGGTGGCACAGGCAGCAGAGGGCTCTGTTCGAGACGCACTATCCCTTCTTGACCAATCGCTTAGCATGTGTTCCTCCAAGGAAACCTTAAGTCAGAATCATATCCACTCCATGCTAGGCAGTGCCGATCGTAGCCTGCTTCACCTGCTGGTAGAAGCGTTGCTAAAATCAGATGCCGCCAATGCGTTAGAACATACGCGCGCACTCTACCAAGCCGGTGCCGCGCCCGACCAAATCGCTACCGATGCCCTGGCATTGCTGCACCATCTCACCTGCGTAAAAACGCTCAAAAAAGGAACGGAGTCTGGGATAGAAGTGGAGAATTCCCTGCTGGAGTTGGGCAATATCCCGCAACTGGCACGCTTGTGGCAGATGTTGCTCAAAGGCTTAGAGGAGCTACCCCAATCGCCCAATCCTATGCACGCTTTGGAAATGGTGATGATTCGTATCGCCTATGCTGCCGGTATGCCCACGCCTGGCGACCTTGCGCGCATGCTTGAAGAGGGCCACAGCAACGAAAGTGCCGTGCCCACTCCTCCTCCATCTATGAGTACATCTCCAAATGCTTTGCCTACACCGCCTACCGTGCAGCAAGCCCCGTTACCTCAAACCAGCGCGCGAACCAAGGCGCCCACAGATTTTGCCGAGATCATTAGGCTCTTTTCCAAAAACCATGAGGATTTTCTAGCCAGTTGGCTGGAGGAGGTCCATATCGGCCAGTGCGACTTCACCAAAAAGCGCCTGGAATTTACCGCACCACAAACCGCGCCTACAGATTTTGCCGGCAAAGTAGCCGAAAAACTACAGCATTGGACCGGCGAACGCTGGTTTATCAGCATTGTGGCCGAAGCACCCGGCATCCCGATTCGCCTGCAAAAAGAATCAAGCCGAAGTGCTGCAAAAGAAGCACTGACGCAGCATGAAGCCGTGCATCAGGCGTTGGAACATTTTCCAGGGGGCACCATCAAGGAAGTGACCCTAGTAGAAGAGGCACTAGAAACAGAGCCAGGGCAAACGGACTCACAAGTAGAGCACTCACAATCACAACATAGTCATGAGGGTAAAGCATGAACTTAAACAAAATGATGAAGCAAGCACAAGCCATGCAGAAGAAGCTGGCCGAAGCGCAGGAAAAAATTGCGGAGATGACCGCTGAAGGCACCTCTGGCGGCGGCATGGTCAAGGTGACCATCAACGGCAAGGGCATGGTGGAAGCCATCAAGATTGATCCTTCCATCGTGGAGGCAGACGATGTGGAAATGCTGGAAGACCTCACGATTGCCGCCATCAACGATGCACGCAAGAAGCTGGATGAAGCCACCGGCGACGCCATGGCCGATGCCACAGGCGGGATGGGCCTGCCACCTGGCATGCTGCCCTTTTAACCCACCTTTATCCACCTTTACCCACCACCCTCTTATGATCTCCGACCTGGAACGCCTGATCGATCTGCTGGCCAAGCTGCCAGGCCTTGGCAAGCGTTCCGCGCGTCGGGCAGCCCTGCAACTCCTGAAGCAGCAGGAAACGCTCCTGCAACCGCTGATCACCTCACTTGAGCGCGTGGCCGAGCACATGACCGAATGCAGCATTTGCGGCAATTGGGACGT